>NZ_JBSHHD010000009.1:0-112840 GCF_053618155.1 Agromyces sp. NPDC055658
GCCCGAACCCGGGGCCGGCCGCCGCCGCCGTCGTCAGCCGTCCCGGCGTCGGGCGGCCCGTCGGCCCGCTCAGTGCTGCTCGTCGCGCTCGGCGAGGTAGGCCGCGTTGCCGCGGAGGGAGGCCTCGTAGCGCAGGAGCTCATCGGTGCGCACGCGGTCGGCGACGAGCTCGAGCATGATCGCGAAGGCGGCGTCGTGCCGGCCGGCCGCGTGCAGGCTCGTCGCGTGCCACACCTTCAGCGAGTCGGACTCGGGGAACGCGTCGCGTGCCCGCTCGAGCACTGCGAGTGACTCGTCGAGCCGGCCGAGGTTTCGCAGCGTGCTGCCGTACTGCAGCAGGCAGCGGCGCAGCGCGTCGCCGTCGAGCCCGGCGGCCATCGCCTGCTCGTAGTAGCCGGCCGCGGTCTGCTCTTCGCCGGCCGTGTCGTAGGCGCCGCCCACCTCGTAGAGCACCTCGGGTTCATCGGGATGCTCGACGAGGACGGCGAGGAACGCGTCGATCGTGGGCTGCATGTGGGCCCGGTCGCGCGCCGCGAAGATCTCGGCGAGGCGGGCGTGGAGTTCGGGCGGCGTCGGCTGCGGCATCCGCCCAGTGTGCCGCACCCTTCGCTCGCGCGCGCTCAGGCGACTCGAGCGCGGGTGGGTGCGCCCGGCCCGCTTTGGGGAGGCGAGTCGCCGGAAGATGCTGCTTGCAGCGCGTTCGGGCGCACTTCCTGGCGACTCGCGTGTCTGGGCGTGGCGTCGGATCGGTCGAGTTCAGCGCGAGCGTGCGGCGAGTGCACGCGCGACCCGCGCGACCGTATCGGCCGGGTCGCGGAACAGCCCGTGCGATCGGACGCGCACCACGAGCCATCCCGCCTCGTGCAGTCGGTCGAACCGAGCGATGTCGTGCTCGTACTGCTGGGTGCTGGTGCGATGCTGGTCGCCGTCGTACTCGATGGCGATACGCAGTTCGGGGTACGCGAGGTCCACACGGGCGATGAAGCGACCGTCGACGGCCGTGACGACATGGTTCACGACCGGTTCGGGCAGTCCGGAACGTGCGAGCAGGAGTCGCACCAGTGTCTCGGGCCGCGACTCGGCGCCGACTCTCACGAGCGGTGCGGCTTCGGTCGCGAGGCGGCTCCCGCGCCCGCGGAACTCTCGCGCGGCTTCGACCAGTTCGTCGAGCGACAGGAACGGGCGCAGATCGAGTGGATCGAGGACGGCCGGGTCGAGCACGAGGTGATCGCCGGCGGCGACGAGGTCGTCGAGTGCGAGGACCCCGGCGAGCTGCAGCCAGGTCGAGGCCGCGTCGGTCACGGGAAGGCCACCGCGGACGACGATCGTCGCGCGGTCGGGCCCGAGCTCGTGGCCGATCACGCCGCGCGTACGCGGGGGTCGCCGCGGAGCGAACGTGGAGACGTGCAGCGGCGCGGTCGGGTCGAACCGCGTCGGCAGCGGGACGCCCCAGAGCCGGGCGGCCGTGTCGTGGCTGAAGAACTGCCCTGGCCTCAGCCGGGGCAGGTAGGTGCGGCAGCGAGCCACCGTATCGGATGCCTCGGCGACCGTCCGGACTCCGTGGAAGGGCCGCAGAAGGTCGGGCCCGCGAAGGCGTCCGGTGCCGAGCCCCGAGCGAACGCCTTCCGCCGTCGTGAACGCGCGACGACCCAGCTCGTCGGGGAGCGGCACGCGAGGCATTCCGACACTCTGACGCACCTGGACCACGGACGTCGCCCGTCATCCACAGGGCGAGTCACCGCCTCCGGTCTCAGGGGTCGAGTCGCCGAGAAGTGCCCTTCGCGACTCGCTCAGCCGCATCTTCCGGCGACTCGTCGCACCGGGCGAGCGGGAACCCGGAGCGGCGCGCGCTCGTGCGCCCTGAGGCCGGACGACTCGCCGAAAAGTGCGGTTCGATGCACGCTGAGCAGCACCTTTTGGCGACTCGGCGAGGAGGGAGACGAGGCACGCCGCGCGGAGGCGAGGCGAGGCGAGGCGAGGCGGCGCGGGGCCTACGCCTCGACGAGCGCCCGCTTGACGACGCTCGTGAAGAAGCCGAGCCCGTCGACGCCCGAGCGCATCGCCGCAGCGGTGTCGGGGCCGAAGCCCGGCTCGACGGCGTGCTCGGGGTGCGGCATCAGGCCGACGACGTTGCCGCGCGCGTTCGTGATGCCCGCGATGTCGCGCAGCGACCCGTTCGGGTTCACGTCGACGTAGCGGAAGGCCACGCGGCCCTCGCCCTCGAGCCGGTCGAGCGTCTCGTCGGACGCGATGAAGCCGCCCTCGCCGTTCTTCAGCGGGATGGTGATCTGCTGGCCGGCGTCGAACTCGGCGGTCCACGCGGTCGACGCGTTCTCGACGGTGAGCACCTGGTCGCGGCAGATGAACGAGCCGTGGTCGTTGCGGATGAGCCCGCCCTCGAGCAGGCCCGCCTCGGTCAGCATCTGGAAGCCGTTGCAGATGCCGAGCACGGGCATGCCCGCGTTCGCCGCGGCGACGACCTCGGTCATGATCGGCGAGAGCGAGGCGATCGCGCCGCAGCGCAGGTAGTCGCCGTAGCTGAATCCGCCGGGCAGGATGAGCGCGTCGACGCCCTCGAGGTCGTGCGAGCCGTGCCAGAGCGCGACGGGCTCGCCGCCCGCGAGTCGCACCGCGCGCTGCGCGTCGCGGTCGTCGAGCGAGCCGGGGAAGGTGATGACGCCGATACGCATGCGAACCCCGCCGCTCAGTGGGTCTCGCCCGCGGGGGCGCCGAAGCCGTCGCCCGCGACCGCACCGGCCTCGGCCGCCTCTTCGGCGAGCTCGGCGTTGGTGACCTCGTAGTGGATGCCCACGACGTCCTCGATGACCTGGTTGGAGAGGATCTCCTCCGCGATCTGCTGCACGTTCGCGCGCAGCGCGTCGTCGACCGGACCGTCGACGGTGAGTTCGAAGCGCTTGCCGATGCGCACGCCGCTGAACCCGGTGTGACCGGTGCGGGCGAGGGCGCCGGCGACGGCCTTCCCCTGAGGATCGAGCAGTTCGGCCTTGGGCATCACGTCGACGACGATGGTGGGCACCGCGGTTCTCCGTCCGGTGTCGAGGGTGTGGATGCCTCGATTCTAACCTGCGGTCGACCGCCTCCCGTGGTCGGGCTGTCCGCACCCCTCAGGGCGGGGCAGGCCCCGATGCGGCGGCTGCGGCGGGCGACGAGAATCCATCGCATGAATCCCGTCGCGCAGGTGCTCGCCGCCCTCGAGGCGCTGACGCTCGTCACCGTCGGCGTGCTCGAGTCGTTCTTCTTTCGCAGCCCAGAGCTGTACCCGATCTTCCTCATCGACCCCGACGAGTACGACGCCGTGGCGCTGTGGACCCGCAACGTGGGCGTCTACAACATGCTCATGGGCGCGGCGATCGTCGCGGCGCTCGTGCTCGTGCACCGGGCGAACGAGGTGGCGGGCCGCGCGATCATCCTGACGATCTGCGCGATGCACGTCGTGCTCGGCGTCTCGCTCGTGATCTCGGCCCCCGAGCTGTGGCTCTCGGCCGTGTTCGAGTTCGGGCTCGCGCTCGCGGTCGTCCTCGCGATCGTGATCGGCGACCGACGCCGAGCGCCCGCGCCCGCCGCCGCGATGTGACGGCGGGGCGCGCCTCGCGCTCCCCGACCGAGTCGATCGGGGATGCCTCGGCCGGAGGCAGCCGGACGAGGCATCCGTCGTTCGGTGCTCAGCGCCGCGTGAGCGCCTTGACGACCAGGCAGACGCCGACGACCACGGCCGCTCCGAGCGCGATGACCGCTGCGGGGTGCTCGCGGTACCGTGCCTTGACGTACGCGACGCCGTCGTCGAGCACCTCCCGCGCCTCGCCGGCGACGACGCTCGCCTGGGTGCCGATCGTCTCGACGGCTTCGGTCGCGCTGCGGCGCACGTCGCTCATCACGTCGCCGACGGCGTCGGCGACGTTCTCGACGCGGTCGCCCAGGTCGTCGAGTCGGTCGCCCGCTTCGTCGACCAGGTCTTCGGTCACCTCGCCTGCGCGGTCGGCGGCGCGTTCGGCCGCGTGACGGGCGGCGGCGACGGTCTCGTCGAGGTCTCTCTCGGTGCCGGACATGGGGGGCTCCCTTCACGAGATGATCGGCAATCGTACGCTCGCGAACCCCGAGCGGCCCGATTCGGGCGAGGGGGTTGCCGTGGTGGCCGCACCTTGGTAACGCGGAGGCGGGAGGGCCGCCGGTCGGTTGCGCATCGATTGTTCCGGACGTATTATTCCGTACGGAATAGTTGTGAGCGGATGCCTCGGAGGGGACCGGAATGACCACGCTCTCGCCGCTCGGCGTCACGGTGCTGGCGCTGCTCGCCGAACGCGACATGCACGCCTACGAGATGTACCAGCTCATGCTCGAACGATCCGAGGACAAGGTCGTCAAGGTCTCGCCCGGATCGCTCTACCGGGCCGTCGAGCGCTTCGCCGCCGACGGCCTGATCGCCGAGGTTGCGGTCGAGCGCCAGGGCAACCGCCCCGAGCGCACGGTCTACGCGATCACCGACGAGGGGCGCGAGCGGCTGCGTGCCACGATCGCCGAGATGCTCGGCCGCCACGTCAACGAGTACCCCGAGTTCCCCGTCGCGATCGGCGAGGCGCACCACCTGCCCGCGGCCGAGGTCGCCGAGCTGCTCGGCGTCAGGCTCGCGTCGATCCGCGAGCTGCTCGGGTTCATCGACGCCTCGCTCGCGAGGATCGAAGCCCGCGGGCTGCCGACCGCGTACATCCTCAACGTGCACTACACCCGAACGCTCCTCGTCGCCGAGGCGACGTGGCTCGAACAGACCATCGGCGATCTCGAGTCGGGCGAGCTCGCCTGGCCCGAGGCCGCCGGATCGAGTGGCGCGAAGCGCGTCTCGAGATCATCCGCCCATTGACCGGGGGCGACCGCCCCACCGACCGGAAGGTTCCACGCATGGAACGCACCCTCAAGCCCTGGCCAGCGCTGTGGGCGCTCGTCATCGGGTTCTTCATGATCCTCGTCGACTCGACGATCGTGTCGATCGCGAACCCGGCGATCCTCGAGGACCTCGACACCGACCTCACTGCCGTCATCTGGGTGACGAGCGCCTACCTGCTCGCGTACGCGGTGCCGCTGCTCATCACCGGGCGACTTGGCGACCGCTTCGGGCCGAAGCGCGTCTACATGATCGGCCTCGTCGTGTTCACGTTCGCCTCGCTGTGGTGCGGACTGTCGGGCGACATCACGACGCTCATCGTCGCCCGCGCGGTGCAGGGCCTCGGCGCGGCACTCATGACCCCGCAGACGATGGCCGTGATCACCCGCATCTTCCCGCCCGACCAGCGCGGCAAGGCCATGGGCCTCTGGGGTGCCGTCGCGGGCGTCGCGACGCTCGTCGGGCCGATCCTCGGCGGCGTGCTCGTCGACTCCCTCGGCTGGGAGTGGATCTTCTTCGTCAACGTGCCCGTCGGCATCGTCGCGTTCATCGCGGCCTGGCGGCTCGTGCCGAACCTCGAGACGCATTCGCACCGCTTCGACTGGCTCGGCGTCGTGCTGAGCGCCGTCGGCATGTTCCTCGTCGTCTTCGGCATCCAGGAGGGCGAGACGTACGACTGGGGCACGATCACCGGGCCGATCACGGTGTGGGGCGTCATCATCACGGGCGTCGTGGTGCTCGCCGGGTTCGTCGTCTGGCAGGCGTTCAACCGGGCCGAGCCGCTGCTGCCGCTCGGGCTCTTCCGCGACCGCAACTTCTCGCTCTCGAACGTCGCGATCACCTTCGTGGGCCTCGCGATCGTGTCGATGCCGCTGCCCCTCGCGTTCTACTACCAGGTGGCGCGCGGGCTGACCCCGACGCAGGCGGCGCTCATGCTCATCCCGATGGCGGTCGTCACGGGTGCGATGGCGCCGGTCGTCGGCAGGCTCGTCGACCGTGTCGACCCCAAGTGGATCGCCGTCGCCGGCTTCGCGATCACCGCGGCCGCGCTCGCGTGGACGGCGACGCTGCTCGAGCCCGACACCGAGCTCTGGGTGCTGCTCATCCCCTCGGGGCTGCTCGGCCTCGGGCTCTCGGGCGTCTGGGCACCGCTCGCCTCGTCGGCGACGCGCAACCTGCCGCAGTCGCAGGCCGGCGCCGGATCGGGCGTCTACAACATGACCCGTCAGGTCGGCTCGGTGCTCGGCTCGGCCGCGATCGCGGCCCTCATGAACGCGCGACTGACGGCCGAGCTGCCCGGGTTCGACACGAACGCGGCCGAGCAGGCCGGCGGTGGGGCGGGCGGCATGCCGCCGCAGGTCCTCGACGGCTTCACCGCGGCGATGTCGCAGTCGATGCTCCTGCCGATCCTCGGTTTCGCAGCCGGCGCGATCGTCGTGCTCTTCTTCGCGAAGCCGAAGGTCACGGTCGCGTGGGGGGCGAGCGGCAGCGCCCCGGCCGGGGCGACCGCCGGGCCCGTCGACGCGGATGCCTCGCCGGAGGCCGCTCGCACCGAGTGAGCGTTCGCTCATCGTGAAGGAGAGCAGGCACGGCGCGCGCGGTCACGCAGTAGCGTTGTGCCGCGGCGTGGATGCGCGCTCTCGGCGAAGCGGTGGAGGTGGCGGTGGGATCCGGACGGCGTCGTCGTGAAGGGGGCGCCGACCGTGCATCGCGATCGTGGCGCTGGACGCTGCGCCGCGCAGCACTCGCGCAGCATCGCGCACTGGTGGCGCTGCAGATCATCTCCGTTGCCTGCCTGATCGCCTTCGCGGTCTCGCGGACCCGGCTTCCCGACACGTTCACGGTCTTCGCCGCCGGCAAGCGGGGTGCCGGGATGTTCCCCGTGCCGACCGACTTCGCCCTGGCGGTTTCGGCGACCGCGTGCGCGATCACCGTCGCGGTCGCGGCGACGATGCTCACCTGGCTTCTTCGCTCGCGGCAGCAGCTGGTGCCGCGCGAAGCCGTCAGCTGGGCTGCCGTCCTCGAAATCCTCGGCTCGTGCATGACCATCGGGCTCACGGCGTCCGCGCTGAGCGGATGGCCGTTCGCCGCGGCCACGGTGCTCGTGACCGGAGCGGCGCTCTACATGCTGCTCGAGACGGCGCGCAGGCGTGCCGACGACCGGTGGCTGCTCGATGCGGGGCTCGACGAGATCGCCGCCGCTCGGCGGCAGGCCGGCCTCGCTCCGTGCGCGGCCGAGGCAGCCGACCGGCGCGCTACGCCAGCCCCGCCCGCTCGGTGAGCACCTCGCGGAGCACCTCGCGCGTGAGGTCGAGCCCGCGGTGCACCTCCTCGAAGCTCGTCGACAGCGGCGAGAGGCCGATGCGCAGGCCGCCCGGGTCGCGGTAGTCGGGAATGACGTCGCGCTGCCACAGCCGCGCCGTGACCTCGCGCATCGCATCGTGGTGCAGCGTGACGTGGCCGCCGCGCTCCTCGGCGTCGGCGGGGGAGGCGAGCGTCACGCCGAGCGGCGCGAGCCACTCGTCGGCGAGGGCGATCGCGAACTCGGTGAGCGCGATCGACTTCGCGCGCAGCGCAGGCATCCCCGCCTCTTCGATCATCGCGAGGGTCTCCTCCATGGCGAGCATTCCCACGATCGGGGCGGTGCCGCTCGTGAAGCGTCGGATGTCGGGCACGGGCTCGTACGACGGCCCCATCATGAACATGTCGGTGTTGCCCCACCAGCCCTGGATCGGCTGCTCGAGCACGCCCTGCAGGTCGTCGCGCACGTAGGCGAACGCGGGCGAGCCGGGCCCCCCGTTGAGGTACTTGTACGTGCACCCGACGGCGAGGTCGAAGCCCCACGCATCGGCCTTCACGGGCACCGATCCGGCCGAGTGGCAGAGGTCCCAGAGGATGAGCGCACCCGCGTCGTGCGCGATGCGGGTGAGTTCGGGGGCGTCGGCGAGATAGGCCGAGCGGTACGCGACGTGCGACACGACGACGAGCGCCGTCTCAGGCCCGACGGCCTCGGCGAGCTGCTCGGGGGTGACGCCCGACGACGTGTCGACGTCGATCCAGCGCAGTCGCATGCCACGCTCGCGGGCGATGCCGTCGACGATGTAGCGGTCGGTCGGGAAGTTGTCGGTGTCGATCACGATCTCGCGCCGGTGGGGGTCGCGAGCGAGCTGCGCGTCGACGGCGGCGCGCGCGAGCTTGTAGAGCAGCACCGTCGTCGAGTCGCCGATGACGGTCTGGCCGGCCTTCGCTTCGATGACGGCGCGGCCGATGCGGTCGCCGATCTCGGTCGGCAGCTGCAGCCACGCCTCGTCCCATCCGCGGATGAGGCGTCCGCCCCAGTCCTCGCGGAGGAACCGCTCGACCCGCTCGACCGCCGACACGGGCGGACGGCCGAGCGAGTTGCCGTCGAAGTAGACGAGGTCCGTGTCGGCTCCGACGAACCGCTTGCGGTAGTGGGCGAGCCCGTCGGCGCGGTCCATGCGGCGGGCGAAGGCGAGGTTCGGGTCGAGGGTCACAACAACTCCAGGTCGTCGGCGGGCACGACGCGCGCGGTCGCGAGCCGGTCGGGCAGGGGGGTGGGGGAGGTGCCGGGCACGGCCGGATCGGCGCCCGCGACGAACGTCGCGATGCCGCCGAGGCCCCAGTCGCCGCGTTCGGCGCGCGGCCAGGGGTCGGCGAGCGCCTGCACGAGATCGGATGCCTCGAGCCCGGCCCGCTCGAGCAGTGCGAGCTCGACGGCGTTCACCCCCACGGGCAGCTCGCCGTTGCCGAGATCGGTGCCGTAGAGCACTCGGCCTCCGGCCGCATGGAAGCGGGCCAGGTTGTCGATCGCGCAGTCGAGTTCGGGGGAGTCGCCGAAGTCGCGCGCGTGGATGGCGAGCGTCGAGATCCACGCCTGCCGGGCGGCGGCGCGCGCGATGAGCTCGTCGTCGAGCCGCTCGGTCCACGGCGTGTGCACGAGGGCGTCGACGCCCGCCTCGATCGCGAGGCTCGCAGTTCCGGCGCCCTCGGCGTGCACGGCGACCGGCAGGCTCCGCGCGTGCGCGGCGGTCACGACCGCTTCGAGCGTGGCTCGGTCGAACACCGGGCCCGCATCGGCGTTGAGCACGACCTTGACCACGGATGCCCCGAACGCGCGCTGCTCGTCGACGGCGGCCTCGATCGAGTCGGGCAGTGCCGTGTGGTCGCGGCGGTCGCCGTCGCCGCCCTCGACCGCGGCGAGCTCTCGCACGCTGCCCTCGGGCCGCCACGGCCGATCGGAGGGGTACCCGCCGACGGCGGTCAGGAAGGCGCCGGCGAACGCCACGGCCGGCAGCCCGTCGCGCGCGGCGCGCGCTGCGACGACCGAGGGACTCGCGCCGAGGTCCACGACAGCCGCGATACCGAGGGCGACGATCGGGTCGGGGTCGACGAGCTCGACGTGCACGTGGTGGTCGATGAACGGCGGCAGCACGACGCCGACCTCTCCCGCGTGCGCCCCGTTGAGCGAGCGCCGGGCGGCCCGCCCGAGCGGTTCGTGCACGTCGCCCATCATCAGCCCGGGATCTCGGTTCGCACCGCGTAGAGCTCGGGGAAGAACGTGAGCTCGAGCGCGCGCTTGAGGAACGGGGCGCCGCTCGAACCGCCCGTGCCGGTCTTCGAGCCGATGATGCGCTCGACGGTCTTGAGGTGACGGAACCGCCAGAGCTGGAAGTTGTCCTCAAGGTCGACGAGCTCCTCGCAGGTCTCGTAGGCCGACCAGTGCTCGTCGGTGTCGCCGTAGATCTGCGCGAACACGGGGACGAGCTCGGGGGTGAAGGTCCAGGCGAGGGTCACGTCGCGCTCGAGCACCTCGGTCGGGATCGCGTAGCCGGCCCGGGCGAGCAGGCGGAGGAACTCGTCGTACAGGCTCGGCGACTCGAGCGCATGGCGTAGCAGGGCGGTGGCCGAGGCATCCGACTCGAAGATCTGCAGCATCTTCGCGTTCTTGTTGCCGAGCACGAACTCGACCGCGCGGTACTGGTACGACTGGAACCCGCTCGCGTTGCCGAGCACGCCGCGGAACTGCGCGTACTCGGTCGGGGTGAGCGTCGCGAGCACCGACCACTGCTCGGTGAGGGTCTTCTGGATGTGCTTGACGCGGGCGATGCACTTGAGCGCCCGGCCGAGCTCGTCGGCGCGCAGCAGGTCGCGCGCGGTCTCGAGCTCGTGCAGCACGAGCTTCAGCCACAGCTCTGTGGTCTGGTGCTGGATGATGAACAGCAGCTCGTCGTGGTGCTCGGGACGCGAGATCGGGCGCTGCGCGCTGAGCAGCGTCGGCAGGTCGAGGTAGCCGCCGTAGCTCATGCGGTCGCTGAAGTCGGTGACGACCGTCGCCTCGATGGTTCGGGTGTTCGCCGCGACGCCGTCGCTCACGCCTTCGCCCGCGCTGGCTGACTCAGTACTCACCCGTCAAGCCTAAGCGCGACGGTCGGTCGAGTAGTGCTGAGCCGCCACCAGGTCGGTCGAGTAGCGACGAAGGAGCGTATCGAGTCCACCGCTCCGACCCCGAACCGACGCGACGGGCGCTCGCCGTAATCTCCCGGCTCGCCCGCCGCGCGGTCGTCCTCCACTCCCCCGTGAAGGTCGGTCGTCTCGTTCTTCGGGTAAACGGAGACGGCTCTCCGAATCATACGTGAAGAACCGCGTACAGTGAAGCGATGACCTCCTCGGCTTCGTCGCGCCGGGACGCACGGCGCAATCACGAACGTCTGCTCGCCGAAGCACGGCGGCTCTTCGCCGAGCGGGGCATCGACGCGCCGCTCGACGAGCTCGCGACGCGCGCGGGAGTCGGGGCGGGCACCGTCTACCGACACTTCCCCAATCGCGACGCACTCGTCCGCGAGCTCTACGACAACGCCGTCGCGGAGCTGCACGACCTCGCCCCCGAGATCCTCGGTGCCGAGACCGGCTGGCGATCGGTCGAGCTCTATGTCGAGCGCCTCGGCGCCTGGGTCGCGGACTCGCCGTTCCTGCCCGCCGTCATGCGACGGGTCGCCGAGCTCGACCCGTCGCATCGCCCGGGCATCGAGTTCGAGCCGCTCGTCAACGGCATGATCGAGCGCGCCCAGGCCGAGGGCGCCCTGCGCGCCGACGTCACGGCCGTCGACCTCAGCATCCTCGTCGACATGCTCGGCTCGCTCGGCCAGTACGGCGGCGAGTACCTGCCGTTCTGGCGGCGTCAGCTCACGATCATCCTCGACGGGCTGCGGGCGCGACCGGGCACGACCCCGATGCCCGTGCCGGGCCAGGCGTTCGACGCCTTCCACGACATGTCCCACGCGAAGGGCCCGAAGCCGCGTCCGTCGGTCGAGTAGCGCCCGGCCGGCCCACCGTCGGTCGAGGAGCGCCCGAAGGAGGGCGCGTATCGAGACCACGCCCCGAGCGGCCTGAACCCGACCCCGAGCGACCTCGGCCTCGTCGGCCTCAGCCCGCGAGCCCGACCCCGTCACCCACGCGGATCACCGCGGGCGCCACCACGTCGGCGTACACCGCGAGCGACATCTCGCGCTCCTTCGTGAGCGGCTTCAGCAGTCGCCCCTCCGCCGTCGTGCCGTCCTGCGCGACATCCACGGTTCGGCACCGCTCGATGCGTTCGACGACCCGCAGCCGGGCGTCGCCGACGGTGATCTCCCGCCCGAGCCAGCCCTCCTCGACGAACGGCTCGTCGGTCTCCACGACGAGGTTGACGCGCAGCCGTCGCGGGTCGGAGTCGATGCCGAAGCGCTCGGCGCACCACGCGAGCGAGGCGGTGCCGACGATCGAGATCTGCCCGCCGTCCTGCATGGGGATGTCGCGCTCGGGCAGCGCTCGGACGCTCGCGCCCATGCGCTCGGACAGGTCGGCGTCGAGCTCCTCCTCGCCGACGAGCCACAGGCCGTGGTCGCCCCGCTGCACCTGCACCGAGCCGTCCGCCGTCGTCGAAGCCGCGTACTCGAAGACCGCGTCGCGCCGGCGGAAGCGTCGCGTGTTCTTGCCCGACGCGAACTTGCCGTCGACGTCGACGACGGCGAAACCGCGATCGCCGACGAGTCCGCGCGCGTCGAGCACCACCTGGGTGAGGGCCTCGCCGCCCATCGCCTTGACGGGGTATCGGCGGATCGATCGGAGCGGGTAGGTCATCGGGTCAGCCTATCCGCGGGACCCGATCATCCCGCCGCGCGCACCTCGACGAGGTTGGCCCACGGGTCGTCGAACGCGAGCGTCCGGCCGTCGTCGCGCGTGCCGACCCGGTAGTGGGCCATGCGCTCGCCGAGTTCGCCGAGGTCGTCGGAGGTGGGCACGACGATCTCGACCTTGCCGAGGCCGAGGGCGAGCCCGCGGCGGCCGGCGCCGCGACTGTTCCACGTGTTCATCGCCATGTGGTGGTGGTACCCGCCGGCCGACACGAAGAGCGCCTGGTCGCCCATCTCGGCGGTCGTCTCGAAGCCCAGCCGGTCGACGTAGAACTCGCGTGCGCTCGCGACGTCGCCGACCGAGAGGTGCACGTGGCCGACGACGGCGTCGCCCAGCCGGTCGCCCGAGGCGACGGCGGCCGTGCCGGTCTCGCCGAGGTGGTCGCGCAGGTAGCCGTTCGGGTCGAGGTAGATGGTCGCCATCTCGACGGTGCCGTGCACCCAGCTCCAGGTCGAGCGGTCGCGGTCGAAGTACAGCTCGACGCCGTTGCCCTCGGGGTCTGTGAAGTAGAAGGCCTCGCTCACGAGGTGGTCGGCGCTGCCGGTGAAGGTGCCGGGGTAGCGGGTCGCGACCGAGGCGATCGCCGTCGCGAGCGCTTCACGCGCGTCGAAGAGGATCGCGGTGTGGAAGAGCCCGGCGTCGCGCGGCGACGCGTGCTTCAGCTCGGGCGCGTGCTGCAGGATCACGATCGGCGTCGCGCCGCGGCCGAGCACGGCGACGGGGCCGTCGTGGCTGAGCAGCTCGAGGGTGACGCCGTCGCGGTAGTAGCGGATCATGCCGTCGAGGTCGGCGACGCGCAGCGTCACCGCACCCATGCCGGTGTCGGCCGCGAGGAGTCCGGCGCCTTCGGGCGCCCCTTTGGTTGTAAGCACAACTAATACTAACGGATGTCGCGGCGAATCCATTCCGGATCGGCAGAATCGCGGCATCCCCCGACTGGTATCATCGTGGTATCACCGGAGGTGATCTCATGGCCCTCACGCTGCGCCTCTCCGAAGAGGACGACCGACTGCTCACCGAGCTCGCCGCACGCGAGCACCGCTCGAAGAACGACGTCGTGCTCGCCGCGATCCGCGATCGCGCCGAGCGCGCGGCGAAGGCCGAGCGCACCCGCGCCGCATTCGCCCGCATCGAGGCACGCGACGCCGACGCGCTCGACCTGCTGTCGCAGTGACCGAGTACGTCGAGCCGGCCGACGTCGAGGAGTGGCTCGCATCGCGCGGCTTCCACGTGCGCGATCGCGGGCTGCTGCTGTCGGCGCTCGCCGCGCCGATGCCGGTCTTCGGCGAAGAGGTGCATCCCGGCCTGCATGAGAAGGCCGCGGTGCTGCTCATCGGGCTGAGTCGCAACCATCCGCTGTTCGACGGCAACAAGCGTCTCTCGTGGCTCGTGACTGCCGTCTTCTACGAACTCAACGGGTTCGACCTCGTCGAGCCGGAGCCCCGGGCGATCGACCGTTTCGTGCGCGCGGTGGCGGCCGGCGCGGTCGGGCGCGACGAGGCGATCGCCTGGCTCGAGGCGCGCGCGGCGCCGTTCGACTGAACTGCACCGGCGTTCGGGTCGTCGGTCGCGGGGGCGCCACGCTGCCATCAGTGCACTATCATGCACTCATGGATGCCGAGACGGAGACGCTCGCGCTCGCGATCGGGCGCAGGGTGCGCGACGAGCGACAGGCGCGCGATTGGACCCTCGACCGACTCGCAGCCGAGGCCGGCGTCAGCCGGCGCATGATCGTCAACGTCGAGCAGGGTGCCGTGAACCCGAGCGTCGGCACGCTGCTGCGACTCAGCGACGCCCTGGGCATCGGACTGCCCGCCCTCGTCGAGCCGCGGGCCGCGGCCTCCGACCTCGTCAAGGTGACCCGCCACGGCGCGGGCGCCGCGCTCTGGAGCGGTGAACGCGGCGGCCGCGGCGTGCTCGTCGCGGGCACCGAGACCCCCGACGTCGTCGAGCTCTGGGACTGGACGCTCGAACCCGGCGAACGGCACGCGAGCGAAGCGCACTCGACCGGCACGCGCGAACTCCTGCAGGTGCTCGACGGCGAACTCGTCATCGAGGTGGGCGACGCGACCCACGCGCTCGCCGTCGGCGACGCGCTGACCTTCCCCGGCGACGTCGACCACGCCTACGCCAACCCCGCCGACCGGCCCGCGCGATTCTCGCTCGCGGTGTTCGAACCCGGCGTCGGCACGACCCATCGCGAGGCGGGATCGTGAGCCGCGCGAGCGAGCGGGTGCCGCCGTGGACGATGGCGGTCGCCGCGATGCTCATGATCCAGGCGACGAACGCGCTCTCGGTGCCGCTCATCGAGCAGCTCGGCGCAGCCGGCACCGCGTGGCTGCGGCTCGCGTTCGGCGCGCTCTTCTTCATCGTCATCGCGCGGCCGCCGCTGCGCCGCGTCCGCCGCGTCGACGTGCTGCCCCTCGTCGGCCTCGGCGTCGCGACCGGCGTCATGATGGTCGCGTTCCTGTCGGCGGTCGACCGCATTCCGCTCGGCACGGCCGTGGCCATCGAGTTCCTCGGGCCGCTCACCGTCGCGGCGATCCGCAGCCACAGCCGCCGCATGCTCGTCTGGCCCGTGCTCGCGCTCGCCGGCGTCGTCCTGCTCACCGAGCCCTGGCACGGGCAGGTCGACCTCGTCGGGGTCGGCTTCGCCGCCCTCGCAGGCACCGGCTGGGGCGTCTACATCCTGCTCACGCAGAAGGTCGGCGACCGCTTCTCGGGCGTGAGCGGCCTCTCGATCACGATCCCGATCGCCGCGGTGGTGACGGCCTTCGTCGGCGTACCGCAGGTGGCCGGCCACTTCGAGTGGTGGGTGCTGCTCGTCGCCGCCGGCCTCGCGCTGCTGTCGCCCGTCATCCCGTTCGGGCTCGAGATGCTGGCCCTGCGCCGCATGACGCACACCGCGTTCGGCACGCTCATGGCGCTCGAGCCCGCCTTCGGCGTCGTGCTCGGACTCGTCGTGCTGCACCAGATCCCGTCGTTGGCGCAGGTCGCGGGCATCGTGCTCGTCGTGCTCGCCGGGGCGGGAGCGCAGCGCGGAGGCATCCGCAACCGACCGACCGACGACCCCGATCCCGCACCCCTGGAGGAACGAGTATGAGCACGACACCCGCCTGCAGTTCGACGTTCATCTTCGAGATCGGCGAACTGGATGACGCGTTCCATCGCCTCAACGACGAGATCGCCGAGCGGGCCCGGCGCATTCCGGGCTTCCTCGGCGAGGAGGAGTGGCACAACGAGGCGACCGGGCTGCACGCCGAGGTGTACTACTGGTCGAGCATGGAGGCGCTGCGCGAGCTCGTCGGCATGGACGCCCACCGCATCGCCAAGGGGCGCAACGGCGAATGGCTCGGCGAGTACCGCGTCGTGATCTCCGAGGTGCAGACGGTCTACGGCAACCCGGCGCTCGGCCTCGCGCACGTGCCGGCGGAGGCGTAGTCGCATGGCCGGCGCAGGCATCTTCACCGGACTCAGCGCGTTTCCGCTCACGCCGTTCTCCGACGACGACGCCGTCGACGAGCGCGCGTTCGCCGGGCTCGTCGGGCGGCTCGCTTCCGCGGGTGTCGACACGATCACCGCGCTCGGCTCGACCGGGTCGTACGCCTACCTGTCGACCGACGAACGGGCCCGCGTCGCGCGGCTCGCGGTCGAGCACGCAGGCGAGACGCCGGTCGTCGTCGGCGTGGGCGCGTTGCGCACCCGCGACGTGCTCGCGAACGTGCGCAATGCCGAGGCGGCGGGGGCCAGGGGAGTGCTGCTCGCCCCGATGACGTACCAGCCGCTCACGCACGACGACGTCGTCGAGCTGTTCCGTGAGGTCGTGTCGAGCACCGAGCTGCCGGTCATCGTCTACGACAACCCCGCCACGACGCACTTCGCCTTCACGAGCGAGCTCTACGCGCGGCTCGCCGAGCTGCCGGGCGTCGCATCGATCAAGATCCCGGGCATGCCGCTCGATGAGGCGGCGATGCGCGAGCGGGTCGCCGCGATCCGCGCGGTCGTGCCCGAGCACGTGACGATCGGCATCTCGGGCGATGCGTTCGCGGCGACCGGGCTGAACGCCGGTTGCGACGTCTGGTACTCGGTCATCGGCGGCACGCTGCCCGAGCTGGCGCTTCGCATCACGCGCGCGGCGCAGGCCGGGCGGGTCTCCGACGCGTACGCGGAATCGGCCCGGCTCGATCCGCTGTGGAAGCTGTTCGCCGAGCTCGGCGGAAGCCTGCGCGTCGTCGCCGCGATCGCCGAACAGCTCGGGCTCGCGCCCGCCCGGTGCCTGCCGCGGCCGATCCTCGGCCTCGACGAGGGGCAGCGGGCGCGGGTCGCCGAGGTCGTCGCGGAGCTGGGGCTCGCCGCCCCGGTCGCCGGCGACCTCACAGAACTGTAGGAACTTCTGAGACCACGTCCGCGCGTCGAGTCGCGACACGCCGTCGGCGGGTCAGAAGTTCCCACCGTCGAGTCAGCGGCCCGCGCTGGGGGCTCGAGTCGGCCGCTGCGCGGCGGCGCTCGTCATCCAGCGCTCGGCTGGCTGAAGCGCAGCATGTTGCCCGCAGGGTCGCGGAAGGCGCAGTCGCGCACGCCGTAGAACTGGTCCATCGGCTCCTGCAGCACCTCGGCGCCCGCGGCGCGGATCGACTCGAACGTCGCGTCGACGTCGGGCGTCGTGAAGTTCACGCCGCGCAGCAGGCCCTTGGCGAGCAGTTGCGCCGCGGCATCCTTGTCGGACTGGGTCGCGTTCGGGTCGGCGATCGGCGGTTCGAGCACGATGTTGACGTCGGGCTGCGACGGCGAGCCGACCGTGACCCATCGCATGCCCTCGTAGGCGATGTCGTTGCGCACCTCGAGGCCGAGCACGTCGCGGTAGAAGGGGATCGCGGTGTCGTGGTCGTCGACCGCGATGAAGCACTGGGAGAGTGAGATGTCCATGACCTCGACGCTACCGAGGCGAGGTCTTGCCCGCTTCTCCATTCCTGACGGGGCGGGTCTGGATCTTCACGATGCACGCCGGAATCGGCGCCGCGACGTCGTGCGACCGGGCCCGGTAGGCGCTCGGGCTCTCGCCGACGAGCTCGGTGAACCGCGAGCTGAACGAACCGAGCGAGGTACAGCCGACCGCGAAGCACACCTCGGTCACGCTGAGGTCGCCGCGGCGCAGCAGCGCCTTGGCCCGCTCGATGCGCCGCGTCATGAGGTAGCTGTACGGGGTCTCGCCGTACGCCTCGCGGAAGCTGCGCGAGAAGTGCCCCGCCGACATGAGGGCGACCCTCGCGAGGGCCTCCACGTCGAGCGGCTGCTCGTAGTCGCGGTCCATCGTGTCGCGGGCGCGGCGCAGGCGGCGCAGGTCGTCGAGGTTCATCGGGTGGGGGTCACCTCCTCGTGTCCATCGCGCGGGTCTCGATTCGCTTCGTTCCTCGACCACCGGGTTCCGAGCGCCCGCTCGTCAACCCTCGATCGGCAGCCGCAGCCGGTCGAGCAGCTCGCGATATCGCGCGGCGGTCTGTGCGACGACCTCGTCGGGCAGCACCGGCGGGCGGCCCTGCTGGTCCCAGTTCGCGGCGAGCCAGTCGCGCACGATCTGCTTGTCGAAGCTCGCCATGCGCTCGGCCGGGGTCGTGCCGGCGGCGTAGGCCGCGGCATCCCAGTACCGGCTCGAATCGCTCGTGAGCACCTCGTCGGCGAGCGTCACGATGCCCGTCGCGCGGTCGGCGCCGAACTCGAACTTCGTGTCGGCGAGGATGAGCCCGCGCTCTTCGGCGATGGTCGAGGCGCGTGCGAACACCTCGAGCGAGAGCTCGCGCAGCTGCGCGGCGACGACCTCGCCGACGAGCTCGATCGTGCGCTCGTACGAGATGTTCTCGTCGTGCGCGCCGAGCGGCGCCTTCCATGCGGGCGTGTAGATCGGCTCGGGCAGGCGGTCGCCGTCGGCGAGGCCCTCGGGCAGCTCGATGCCGCCGATCGCACCGGTCGCGACGTACTCCTTGTAGCCGCTGCCCGTGAGGTACCCGCGCACGACGCACTCGATCGGGAACATGTCGAGCGTGCGGCACAGCGTCGCCCGGTCGGCGACCTCGGCCGGCACCTCGGGGAGCTCGAGCACCTCGAGCCGGTCGTCGAGCGGGTGCGCGAGGTGGTTCGGCACCTGTGGAAGCTCGTCGAACCACCAGTGCGTGAGCGCCGTGAGCATGGCGCCCTTGCCCGGGATCGCCGGCTCGAGCAGGTGGTCGAACGCGCTCACGCGGTCGCTCGCGACGACGAGCACGACGGGCGAGGTCGCGAGCGGGTCGCCCGTCCAGCTGTCGTCGTCGGTCATCAGCTTCGTCGGCACGTACAGGTCGCGCACCTTGCCCGAGTAGACGTGGGTCCAGCCGGGCAGTTCACCGGTGTCGGTCATGCTGATCTCCTCGCTTCGGGCCGCTTCGCCGCTCACTCCGCGACGCGCGCCGCGATGTCGGTGCGGTACTGGCCGCCGTCGAGCCGCACCTGGCCGAGGGCCTCGTAGGCGCGTCGGCGGGCGTCGGCGAAGCCGTCGCCGAGGGCGACCACGTTGAG
The DNA here is from genome assembly GCF_053618155.1 of Agromyces sp. NPDC055658. NCBI lineage: Bacteria > Bacillati > Actinomycetota > Actinomycetes > Micrococcales > Microbacteriaceae > Agromyces > Agromyces sp. NPDC055658. Next base: position 18,641 of record NZ_JBSHHD010000009.1, read on the forward strand.
CACGCGGCCGCCGGTCGCGATGAGCGGCGCGTCGTCGCCCGGCTGCGCGTCGTCGGGCAGGGCGCCCACCGCGGTCGCGGCGTGGGCGAGGTGCACGCCGGGCACGGATGCCGCGGCGTCGAGCCCCTCGATGACCCGGCCCGTCTCGGGCGACTCGGGGTAGCCCTCGCTCGCGAGCACGACCGTGACGGCGGCCCGGTCGCTGAACACCGGCCGGTCGAGCCCGCCCAGCCCACCCGTGGCGGCCGCGAGCAGCAGGCCCGACAGCGGGGTCTCGAGGCGGGGCAGCACGACCTGGGTCTCGGGGTCGCCGAAGCGGGCGTTGAACTCGATCACGCGGATCCCGCGGGAGGTGAGGATGAGTCCCGCGTAGAGCAGGCCGATGAACGGCGTCTCCTCCGACGCGAGCCGGCGCACCGTCGGCAGCGCGATGGTCTCGATGACCTCGTCGACGAATGCCTGCTCGCTGCCGAACCGACCGCCTCGACCGTCGACCGCGTCGGCGAGCCAGGGCAGCGGGGAGTAGGCGCCCATGCCGCCCGTGTTCGGGCCCTGGTCGCCGTCGCGCAGGCGCTTGTAGTCCTGGGCGGGTGAGAGCGGCAGCACGTGCTCGCCGTCGGAGAGGAGGAAGAGCGAGACCTCCTGGCCGTCGAGGAACTCCTCGACGAGCACGGGGCCCTGCTGCAGGTAGTGGGCGGCGTGCGCGAGCGCGGCGTCGCGGTCTTCGGTGACGAGCACGCCCTTGCCGGCGGCGAGGCCGTCGGCCTTCACGACGTGCGGCGCACCGAACTCGTCGAGCGTCGCGGCGACCTCGTCGATGGTGGTGGCGAGCGTCGCGCGGCCGGTCGGGACGCCAGCGGCCTCCATGATGCGCTTCGCGAAGGTCTTCGAGCCCTCGAGTGCTGCCGCCTGCCTGCCCGGCCCGAACACCGGGATGCCGCGGGCGCGGAGCGCGTCGGCGACGCCGGCGACGAGGGGCGCCTCGGGGCCGACGACGACGAGGTCGATGCCGTTGTCGGCGGCGTACCCGGTGACGAGATCGGCGTCGGTCGCGTCGATGCCGACGGTCGTCACGCTGCCGCGGGCCGACGAGGTCGGCGATGCCGCGATGCCGGCGTTGCCGGGAGCGGCGATGATCTCGTGGCCGGCCTCCTCATCGAGGAGCGCGAGGATGATGGCGTGCTCGCGCGCGCCCGAGCCGAGGACGAGGATTCTCACCGGATCAGGCTACCGCTTCGGGCCGTCGCCCTCCGCTTCGACGGCGGCGGCCGCGAACGCGCGCCGGTGCGAGAATGTCCGGATGAGCTCAGACCCGGCCGCTCCCGGCGACGCACCGACCGACGCCGGCCCCGCGGCCGCGCGCGAGCCCGCAGCATCCGGCCGGCGCCTGTTCTGGTGGGTGATCGCCATCGCCGTCGTCGTCGTGGTCGTCGATCAGGCCAGCAAGTGGTGGGCCGTCGCCGAACTCGGCGACGGCACCGCCGTTCCCGTGATCGGCGATCTCATCCGCTTCGTGCTCGTGTACAACCCGGGCGCCGCGTTCTCGATCGGCACCGAGCACACGTGGATCTTCGCGATCCTCGCGGGCGTCGGCGCCGTCGCCGTCGCGTGGTACGCGTGGCGGGTGCGCTCGGTCGGCTGGACGATCGCGCTCGGGCTGCTGCTCGGCGGCGCCGTGACGCACCTCGGCGATCGACTGTTCCGGGAGCCCGGATTCGGCCGGGGTCACGTCGTCGACTTCATCGGGTACGGCGACTGGTTCATCGGCAACGTCGCCGACATCGCGATCTTCGCCGGCGCGGTGATGATCCTCGTCCTCACGCTCATGGGCGTCTCGCCCAAGGGCGGGCGCACGCGCGACGCCTGACGCGCGCAGGCACGTCGCCCGTCGGTGGCAGAATCGCCCACATGGCACGAGCGAGGATCGGCGACGAGATCGGGCGGGCGGCGGTCGCGACGATCGTCGCGATCGCGGCACGGCACGAGGGGGATGTCGCGGCCGCGACGTCCTCGGTCGACCGTGCGACGCTCGCCCTCGCGGTGCGGTACTCGCTGCAGCTGCTCGCCGAGCAGGCGCCGGGCGGCACGCTCGAGGTGCGGGTGCCGCCGTTCGCGGCCGTGCAGTGCGTCGAGGGGCCGAAGCACACCCGCGGCACGCCGCCCAACGTGATCGAGACCGACGCCGCGACCTGGCTCGCCCTCGCGACGGGCGCGCGGTCGTGGGCCGACGCCCGAACGTCGGGCACGGTGCACGCCTCCGGGCAGCGCGCCGACCTCGAGGGGCTGCTGCCGGTCGTCTGAGCGCGAGCGGCGTTCCCCGGCCGCCGGTGCGCGACAATGGAAGGGTGAGCGACACCCACGAACGGCCCGAACCACAGTACGAGACCGAGGCGACCCGCGACGAGGTCGTGGTCCGGCGGTCTCCGCGCTACGGGGTGTGGATGCTCGCAGGCGCGGTCGTCGGTGCGATCGTCGCGTTCGTGCTCTCGTTCGCCTTCGCGCCGACGGAGGCGCAGATCGCCGAGCGCGTGCAAGAGGACTTCACGTACGACCAGGGCCAGGTGTTCGGCTTCCTGCTGCTCGGCGGCGTCGCCGTCGGCGTCGCCCTCGGCGCCCTCGTCGCCCTCGTCGTCGATCGCGCCATGTCGCGCCGCGTCACGCACGCCGTCGCCGAGCACGACGAGACGCACCGCGTCGACGGCTGAGACGCCTCCCGACACCCGTCGATCGGGTTCCCCGTCGGCTCGGGTCCCTGCGGCATGGCATCGACGTCGCCGCGCGGCATCCAGTCGTCGTTCGGCCGACCCGCCGGCGCACGCGCGTGGCGACTCCGACACCGAGTCGGCTCGCGATTCAGTGTCGGAGGAGTCGGAGCGGAGGCGTCGGCTCGTCGCGCCGCTCAGCTGAGCTGCGTGCGCTCCACCCAGCCGAGGTACTCCTCGGTGACCGTGCCGGTGACGTACTCGCCCGTGAAGCACGAGAGGTCGAGCCGGTCGATCGAGGTGCCCTCGGTGATCGCCGCCTGCAGGTCGGCGACCTCCTGGTAGATCATGTGGTCGGCGCCGAGCTCGGCCGCGATCTCGGGGATCTTGCGCCCGTGGGCGATGAGCTCCTGCCGGCTCGGCATGTTGATGCCGTACACGTGCGGGTAGCGCACGGGCGGGGCGGCCGAGGCGAACGTCACCTTGTTGGCGCCGGCGTCGCGGGCCATCTGCACGATCTGCTGCGACGTGGTGCCCCGCACGATCGAGTCGTCGACGATGAGGATGTTCTTGCCGCGGAACTCGGTACCCATGGCGTTGAGCTTCTGGCGCACCGATCGCTTGCGCTCGGACTGGCCGGGCATGATGAAGGTGCGGCCGACGTAGCGGTTCTTGTAGAAGCCCTCGCGGTACTCGATGCCGAGCTTCTGGGCGACCTGCATCGCCGACGGGCGCGACGAGTCGGGGATGGGCATGACGACGTCGACGTCGCCGAGCGGCATGTGCGTCGCGACGGTGTCGGCGAGGCGGTCGCCCATGCGCAGGCGCGACTCGTAGACCGAGATGCCGTTCATGACCGAGTCGGGTCGGGCGAGGTAGACGTACTCGAACGAGCACGGCACGAGCACCGGGTTCTTCGCGCACTGGCGCGAGATCATCTCGCCGTCGAGGGTGATGAAGATCGCCTCGCCGGGCTCGACGTCGCGCACGATCTCGTAGTCGCCGTTCTCGAGCACGAGCGACTCGCTCGCCACGATCCACTCGTCGCGGCCGGACTCGGTGACGCGCTTGCCGAGGATGAGCGGGCGGATGCCGAACGGGTCGCGGAACGCGAGCAGGCCGTAACCGGCGATCATCGAGATCACCGCGTACGACCCCTCGACGCGCTCGTGCACCTGCGAGACCGCCTCGAACACCTGGTCGGGGTCGAGCTCGAGGCCCTTGATCTGGCCCTGCAGCTCGGTCGCGAGCACGTTGAGCAGCATCTCGGTGTCGCTCGTCGAGTTCACGTGGCGGCGGTCGATCGAGAACAGGTCGCTCGAGAGCTCGCGCGTGTTCGTGAGGTTGCCGTTGTGCACGAGGATGATGCCGTACGGCGCGTTCACGTAGAACGGCTGCGCCTCCTCTTCGCGCTCGGCGGCGCCCTTCGTCGTGTACCGCACGTGCCCGAGCCCCATGTTGCCGATGAGCGAGCGCATGTCGCGGGTGCGGAACGCCTCGCGCACCTGCCCGCGCGCCTTCGCCATGTGGAAGACGGGGCCGTCGGCGGTCGCGATGCCCGTCGAATCCTGGCCGCGGTGCTGCAGGAGCAGCAGGCTGTCGTAGATCTGCTGGTTGACGGGCTCGGTGGAGACGATGCCGACGATGCCGCACATGCGAGCGATGGCTCCTCGTGGGGGTGTGGTGAACGACCGGAACCGGCCTCGTCGATTCTCCCACACCGCGCGGGTGAGCCCGCCGAGTGCGGGGGGTTGCTCAGATGCGCAGCTTGGGGCGCCATCCGCGCGTCGAGACGGCGAGTTCGTTCCACGCGTTCACCGAGACGACGAGGGCGAGCAGCGCCGCGAGCTCGTCGTCGGTGAACGCGGTGGATGCCTCGTGCCAGACGTCGTCGGGCACGTGGGTCTCCGAGAGCCGGGTGACGGCGTCGACGAGGTCGAACGCCGCGCGCTCGCGCGCCGTGAAGAAGTTCGACTCGCGCCAGACGGCGACCGCGTAGAGGCGCTGCACGTGCTCGCCGGCCGTGGCCGCGTCGCGCGAGTGCAGGTCGACGCAGTACGAGCAGCCGTTGAGCTGCGAGGCGCGGAGGCGCACGAGTTCGCGCAGCCCCTTCTCGATGCCGGCGCGGTCGGCCTCGGCCTCGGCGGCGTCGTCGAGCGCGCTCACCGCCCGGACGAACGCGGGCGCGACCCCGTCGAGGTCGAGTCGCCGGGTCGGGGCGACGGGAGCGGTGGGCGGGGCGGTGTCGATGGTCGTCGTGGTCATGGGAGTCACGCTACGGATCGACCGCCGCGCTGGTAACGTCCAATGCCATGGCACAGGATTGGGCCAATTCCGGATTGGATCTGCATCTCGAGGTCGACCCGCGGCGCAAGGCCGCGTCGCTCGAGGAGGCGTTGCGCGCTGCCATGGTCGACGGCCGACTCGCGCCGGGCATCCGGCTGCCGCCCAGCCGTGCCCTCGCGGCCGACCTCGGCCTCGCGCGCAACAGCGTGGCCGAGGTCTACGCCCGGCTCGTCGGCGAGGGGCGGCTCGAGGCGCGGGTCGGCTCGGGCACCTGGGTGCGCGGGGTGCCCGAGCCCGCACCGGGAGCGCGCGTCGACCGATCCACCCGGTTCGACCTCGACCTTCGCGGCGGGCTGCCGGACGCCTCGGGCTTCGGCCGGTCGGCGTGGGGTCGCGCCGTTGCGCGGGCGCTGGCCGACGCGCCCGCAGCCGCATTCGCCTACGGCGCGCCAGAAGGCGCGGCCGGGCTGCGCACGGCGCTCGCCGGGTACCTGGCGCGCACCCGCGGCGTCGTCGCCGGCGCCGACGGCCTCGTCGTCACCCACGGCTTCGGCGAACTGCTCTCGCTCGTGGCCCGGGCGATCGCCGCCCGCGGCGGACGGCGCATCGCGGTCGAGGCGTACGGGCACTCCTCGCACCGGGACGTGCTCGCCGCGGCGGGCCTCGAGCCCGTGCCGGTCCCGCTCGACGCCGACGGCATGGTCGTCGACCGGCTGGCCGCCACGGGCGTCGACGCCGTGCTCGTCACGCCCGCGCACCAGTTCCCCACCGGGGTTCCGCTCTCCGCGTCACGACGCACGACGCTCGCCGACTGGGCGCGCGACGCCGGCGCGATCGTGATCGAGGACGACTACGACGGCGAGTTCCGCTTCGACGGGCGGGCGATCGGCGCGTTCCAGGCGCTCGCCCCCGCGCAGACCGTCTACGGCGGAACCGCGAGCAAGGCGCTCGCGCCCGCGCTCGGCATCGGCTGGGGCGTCGTGCCGCCGACGCTGTGCGACGCGGTGCTCGAGCAACGACGGCTGAGCGGCGCTGCGACCGATGCGCTGTCGCAGCTCGCGCTCGCCGCGCTCATCTCGGCGGGCGACTACGACCGGGCCGTGCGCGGTGCGCGCCTGCGCTACCGGGCCCGCCGCGAGCGGCTCGAGCGGCTCATCGCCGACGGACTGCCCGGTGCCCGGGTGACGGGGCTCGAGGCCGGCCTGCACTGCCTGCTCGAACTGCCGGGCGGTACCGCCGAGGCGGAGGTGGAGCGCGCGGCCTCGGCGATCGGCCTGCGCTACGGCGGGCTCGCCTCGTACGCCGCGGATGCCGCGACCGTCGCGTCGCGTCCGCCGACGATGGTGGTCGGGTACGGCGCCCCGCCCGAGCACCGGTTCGAGCGGGCGATCGCCGCGGTCATCGCGTCGGTCGAGCGGGCGCGACCGATGGCACCGACCGGCTGATCCGGGCGGTGCGCCGGCGCCGAGGCATCCGCGCGTGCTCGACCGATGACCGGGCTCAGTACTCCGAGGGCTTCGGAAGCACCGCCATCGTGCACCGCGAGATGCACACGAGCTTGCCGTCCTCCTGCGTGATGCGGATGTCCCACACCTGCGTCGTGCGGCCGCGGGTGATCGGGCGCGCCTCGCCGTAGACCCATCCCTCGGCGATCGGGCGCAGGTGGTTCGCGTTGATCTCCATGCCGACGCAGTAGAACTGCGCCGGGTCGACCGTGAAGGTCGCGCCCCAGCTCGCGAGCGTCTCGGCGAGGGCGACGGAGGCGCCGCCGTGCAGCACGCCCCCGGGCTGGCGCGTGCGGCCGTCGACGGGCATGCGGCCCTTCAAGGACTCGTCGGTGACCTCGGTCATCTCGATGCCGAGTGCGTGGATCGCGGTGCCGTCGCGGCGGGAGTTCGCCCACTCGAGGGAGGGCTCGCCGAACCAGATGCTCATGCGAGAGAGTCTGTCACGCCCGCCTACGCGAGTTCGGCGATGATCGGGTGGATCGCGTCGTCGAAGGCCGAGGCGTCCGACCGCAGCGAATCGGTGACGCCGACGGTCATCGCGCCGATCCACCAGACGCCGGTGCCCGACAGCGGCAGCACCTCGACGTTGAGCTCGAACGAGTGGGCGCGGCGCCCGACCTCGCGCTCGTGCTCGGCGATGGTGCCGGCGTACGCGCGGTACGAGTCGCCGCGGCGGGCCGCGGAGGCGTTGCGATACGCGTCGTGCGCCCACTCCGTCCATGCGCGGGCGGCCTCGGCGTGCGGGACGATCTCTCGCGCGAGGATCTCGGCGCCCTTCACCGGCAGGGCGACGTCGGTGTCGAACGCCTCGACGAGTTCGAGCGGCACGGGCGACGGATGCGCCTCGGGCTCGACGGTCATCGCCCACCACGCGCGCCACTGGCGCTCGAGCAGGTCGTGCTCGTCGATCTCGAGCCGTTCGCCGACGGGGCCGACGTCGCGCAGTCGCGGCAGTTCGACGGGGGAGGAGATCGCGAGCACCTCGCGCAGATAGAGCGCGAGCAGAACCGGGCGACTCGCATTCTCACGGATCACCCACGACGGTGCCGCCCCTGGCTGCATACCCCGAATTCTACGCTCGCGCACCCCAGTCGGCGGCAGCGACGCGGCCCGGTACCCTTGACGGGTGAGCGCGAACTCGTCCTACGCCGCTGCCGGAGTCGACACCGCAGCCGGCGACCTCGCCGTCGAACTCATGAAGGAGGCGGTCGCCAAGACCCACGGGCCCAACGTGCTCGGCGGGGTGGGCGGCTTCGCCGGCCTCTACGACCTCTCCTTCGCGAAGGACTTCGAGCGGCCGCTCCTCGCGACCTCGACCGACGGCGTCGGCACGAAGATCGCGATCGCGCAGGCGCTCGACAAGCACGACACGATCGGCCAGGACCTTGTGGGCATGGTCGTCGACGACATCGTCGTGGTCGGTGCGAAGCCGCTCTTCATGACCGACTACATCGCGTGCGGCAAGGTCGTGCCCGAGCGCATCGCCTCGATCGTGACGGGCATCGCCCGTGCCTGCGCCGAGACCGGCACCGCCCTCGTCGGCGGCGAGACCGCCGAGCACCCGGGCCTCATGGGCGCCGACGACTACGACGTCGCGGGCGCGGCGGTCGGCGTCGTCGAGGCCGACAAGGCGCTCGGCGCCGAGAAGGTGCAGTCGGGCGACGCGGTCATCGCGATCGCGTCGAGCGGCCTGCACTCCAACGGCTTCTCGCTCGTGCGCCACATCCTCGCCGGCCAGGGCATCGCCTACGGGCACGCCTCGGCCGAGCTCGGCATGACGTGGGGCGAGGCGCTCCTCGAGCCGACCCGCCTCTACTCGGGCCAGCTCGTCGAGCTGCTCGCAGGCCCGCACGGCGACGCCGTGCACTCGCTCTCGCACGTCACGGGCGGCGGCATCGCCGCGAACCTCGCGCGCGTGCTGCCCCGCGGCTCGTTCGCCGAGGTCGACCGCTCGACCTGGTCGCCGGCGCCCGTGTTCCGCGTGCTCAACGAGCTGGCCGGCACGAGCCTCGAATCGACCGAGGGCACCTGGAACCTCGGCATCGGCTTCTTCGCCGTCGTCGAGCCCGGCGCCGCGGCATCCGTGATCGCCGAACTCGACCGCCTCGGCCTGCCGGCCTGGCAGGTCGGCACCGTGGGCCTCGGCGAGCCGCCGCAGGTCGCGGGCGCCGACCGCTGGGAGCAGGGCGCGAAGGGCGTCGACGGCGGCGCGGTGCGCCTCGTCGGCAGCTACGCGAGCTGAGCGACGGCGACCGCGGCGACATGCGCACGCCCGTCTCGATCGGCATCACGAGCCTCACCCCGCTCGAGACGGTGCGCGCGCTCGCGCCGCGCGTCGAGCGGCTCGGCTTCCACGCGCTGTGGATCAACGACCTGCCGGGCGGCGACTCGCTCGACGGTCTCCGGGCGGCGGCGTCGGTCACCGAGCGCATCGGCCTCGCGACCGGCGTGATCCCGCTCGACCGCCGGCCGGCCGGCACGCTCGTGCTCGGCGGCATCCCCGCAGACCGGCTCGTGCTCGGCGTCGGGTCCGGGCGCGCCGAGCGACCCCTCGCGCTCGTCGAGCAGGGGATCGCGGCGCTGCGCGACGCGACCGAGGCGGCGATCGTCGTCGGGGCGCTCGGCCCGCGCATGCGGCGGCTGGCCGCCGAGCGCGGAGACGGGGCGCTCTTCAACTGGCTCACCCCCGACGCCGCGGCCACGACGACCGCCGAGCTGCACGACGCCGGCGGAGCCCGCTCGGTGCGCGGCATCCTCTACACGCGCACGACGGTCGACGATGCCGCACGCCCCGCGCTCGAGCGCGAGGCCGCCGCGTACGAGGGCTTCCCGGCCTATGCGGCGAACTTCGCCCGGCTCGGCTTCCGCGCGATCGACGCGACGATCGGCGACCCCGACGCGCTCGCCGCGTACGAGGGCGCGCCCGACGAGCTCGTGCTGCGCGCGATCACGCCGTCGAACTCGCTCGACGAGCTCGAGCGCTTCGTCGAGACGGCCGCCGCGTGGGTGCGCTCGGCGTGAGCCGCGCCGAGCGATCGCCCGTGCGGGCGGCTCAGTCGGCGAGGCCGTGCTCGAGCAGCCGCTCGAGCACGGAGCCGGGCGGCACCGCGTCGTACTTGTAGCTCAGTTTCTGCAGCGGAGACACGTCGAGGATCTGGCGCACGACTCCGGGTCGCCAGGGCTGCATCATCTCGAGCTGCAGCAGGTGCGCCGCCGTCGACGAGAGCGTGGGCACGGCGTCCCACTGCCCACGAGCCTCGGGCACGAGTACCTGCAGCACCTCGAAGACGCGGTGGTAGAGGAAGTAGTCGGGCAGGTCGTCGTTCGCCGCCCACCACGCGTCGAGGGCGAGGCGCTGCAGTGCGATGATCGGGGTCGCCGGATGCGAGGCGATGAACCAGTTGCCGATCTGCCGCCGCGTCCACCGCGGGAACACCGTGCCGGCGCGCAGGCACCGCCGCAGCTCGTCGTCGAGCGGACGATCGACCCAGGCCGTCGCGTCGACCCAGACCCCGCCGTGCTCGGCGAGCACGGCGGTGCGCACGTAGTCCGAGAAATGGGCGGGCCGGTCGTGCTCGAGGAGTGCGGCGACGCGGTCGGGAATCTCGACGAGGTCACGAGCGGAGTCGCCGTCGAGCACGCGCAGTGAGGGATGCACCCGCCGCAGCTGGGCGATGCACGCCCGCACGAGCGGCGGGGCGGTCTCGACCGGTGCGTTCCAGTAGGTGTACACCCGGTCGGTCGGCACGGCGATCCCCCCGTACGCGCGGGCGGAGCGACGCGCACGCCAGCGCGCCCACCTCGGCGGCGTCGCCGGCAGGCCGGCGGCACGGCGGAGGTCGGCGAGCTGCGGCGCGAGCAGGCGCACGACCCGTGCGTACGCCGCGTAGGCGGCGGCGAGGTCGAGTGTGTCCTCGAACCGCTTCGAACGCTCGAGCTGCGCGCGCAGGCCCGCGACCACGCGATCGGTGCTGCGGTGGGCGGCGGCCATGCGTCGAGGGTATCGGTGCGCAAGCGCCGTCGTCGGTTCCTGCTGCAGGCGCACCGACGAACGGGAGCGCGCGCTCAGCAGGAGCGGCGGAGGTTCGCGGGGAGCGTGTCTTCGACGGAGCGACGATCAGGCGCGCTGTTCGCGCTGCTCGTCGTCGGCGTAGGTGTCGTCGTCAGCGTACGTGTCGTCGTCATCGTCGGCATACTCTGCCCACTTCGACGCCTCATCGCTGTACTCGTCATGCTGCGAGCCGGTGAGCTCGCGCTCAAGCGCGTTGTAGTCGGTGTTGGGGCTGAAGTACTTCAGCTCCCGAGCGACCTTGGTGTGCTTGGCTTTCTGACGGCCGCGCCCCATGCGTGACCCCCTTACGACATCTGGCCGGGTGGGATGGTCTTCACCCGGCGCTCCCTTGAGAAATTCGTCCAGCCGCCAGTTTAGCACCGCAGAAGACGCCGATCGCCGGTCTCCACAGCCTGCCGATCGCGCTCGGGCGACGTGCTGCGAGCACACAGCAAGACATGCTGAGATTGTCAGGTGACGACGAGCCCCGAACGCGTGAAGGTGGTCGTGATCGGTGCCGGCCAGGCCGGGCTCTCGGTCGCGTACTATCTGCGTCGATTCGAGCTCGTCGCCGGGCAGGACTTCGTGATGCTCGACCGCGCGCCCGGCCCCGGCGGCGCATGGCAGCACCGCTGGTCGTCGCTCAGGCTCGGCACCGCGCATCGCGTGAACGACCTGCCGGGCATGGCCGAACTCGGCCTCAGCTTCGACACGGCCGACCGGGCACTGCCCGCGAAGGACGTGGTCGCCGACTACTACGGCCGGTTCGAGCAGCACTTCGACCTGCAGGTGCGACGCCCGATGAACGTGCGCTCGGTGTCGAACGAGGGCGCCGACCTGCTCGTGCGCTACGAGGACCTCAGCCCCCAGCCCGTCGAGGAGCTCACGACGCGCGGCCTCTTCGGCCGACGCCGCAAGACGTTCTCGGCGCCCGCCACGCCCACCATGCCGCAGCACGCCCTCGCGACGCAGTTCCTCGTGAACGCGACCGGCACGTGGGGCTCGCCGTTCGTGCCGTTCTACCCGGGCATGGGCGAGTTCGAGGGACGCCACGTGCACACCTCCGACTTCACCGACGCCGAGGACTTCCGCGACCAGCACGTCGTCGTCGTCGGCGGCGGCACGAGCGCGATCGGCTTCATGCTCGAGCTCGAGGATGTCGCGGCCGGGCTCACCTGGGTCTCCCGGCGCCCGATCGACTGGATCGACCGGCAGGAGCTCGACCTCGAGGGCGCATCGGCCGCCGTCGCCATGCAGGACGAGGCTGCCCGCTCCGGGCGGGCGCTGCCCTCGATCGTGAGCGGAACGGGCGTGCCGAAGAGCCGCCGCATCGCCGCGGGGATCGAGCGCGGACTCCTCGTCGCGCGCCCGATGTTCGACCGCATCGAGGGCGACCGCGTCGTCTGGGACGGCGAGCAGCAGGGGTCGGCGCGCGCCGACGCGATCATCTGGGCCACGGGGTTCCGGCCCGAGCTGCGGCACCTCGCGCCGCTCAAGCTGCGCGAGAAGGCCGGCGGAGTGACGGTCGGGCAGGGTGCGGCGTGGAGCGACCCGCGCGTGTTCCTCGCCGGCTACGGACCGCAGGCCTCGACGATCGGTGCCAGCCGGGCCGGGCGCATGATCGCCCGCCAGATCATGGCGATGCTGTAGCGAGGAGCGAGCCCTCGCTGCTCAACCGGCGGAGCGGACGGCGAAGTCGTACGATTCGCGCACCAGGTCGGTCAGCACGTCGAGATCGACGACCGCGAGATCCTTGAGGTAGAGGCATCCCACCCCGGTGGTGTGCGGCCCGAGGCGCTCGAGCAGTTCGGAGTCCTCCGCGAACCCCGGCAGCAGGTACACCGTCGACGCAGCCTTGCGCGGTGAGAACGCGGCCGCGGGCGTGACGCCCTCGCGACCGCTGTCGTACCGGTAGCGGTACTCGCCGAAGCCCACGATCGACGGGCCCCACATGTACGCCTCTTCGCCGGTCACGCGCTGCATGAGGGCGAGCAGGGTGTCGGCGTCGCGCCGGCGCACGCGATGCGTCACCGAGTCGAGGAACACCTCCACCGGGACATCCGTGCGACCGGTCGCCATGCCGTGAGCCTACCGCCCGCGCTTGCCCGTCGTCTCGGCGATCGGCCGGCGCGGCACCGCCCGCACCGGCTCGCCGCGGCGGTCCTGGCCGGGCAGGGGGCGCGAACGGCGGCCGTAGATGAGGTCGGACGAGTCCAGCAGCCACGGCACGAGGGCGATCGTGACGCCGTGCACGAGCATGAGCTTCTGCCGGATGCGCCGGGCCTTGTGGTTGTGGAGGATGTTCTCCCACCAGTGGCCGACGATGTACTGCGGCATGTACACGGTCACTACCTCGGAGCCGTGCTCCTCGCGATGCTGCTTGATGTGCTGGATCAGCGGGTGGCTGAGATCGCGGTAGGGCGACGACAGGATGCGCAGCTTGACGTGGATGTTCATCTTCACCCAGTCCTTCTTCAGCTGCTTCGTCTGCGCGTCGTCGAGCGAGACGTGCACCGCCTCGATCGAGTCGTGCCGGGCGGCGATGGCGTAGTCGAGCGCCTTGAGGGTCGGCTTCTGCATGCGGCCGACGAGCACGATCGCGTGGTCGCCCGAGGCGCCGAACGTCGTGGTCGGGTCGACCTCGACCTCCTTCTCGACGTCGCGGTAGTACCGGTGCACGCCCATCATGAGGATGAACAGGATCGGCATCATGAGGAACACCATCCACGCGCCGTGCGTGAACTTCGTGATCGTGACGACGACGAGGACGACCGCGGTGAGCGTGGCGCCGAACGTGTTGATGCACAGCGAGCGGATGATCGCGCCGCGGGTCATCGGGCGGTGGTCGTCGTCGGCGGGGCCGGGGCGACCCGGCTTGGCCGCCTTCTGCTTCGCTGCGCCGGCCGCGCTCGCGCCGGTCCGTGCGCGGCCCGCGCGCAGGAGGCCGATCCAGTGCCGCACCATGCCGCTCTGGCCGAGCGTGAACGACACGAACACGCCGATGATGTAGAGCTGGATGAGCAGTGTCAGGTTGGCCTGGAACGCGACGAGGATGACCATCGCGGCGAGGCCGAGGATGATGACGCCGTTCGAGTAGATGAGGCGGTCGCCGCGCGTCGAGAGCGACTTCGGCGCGTAGCCGTCGCGGGCGAGCACGGAGCCGAGCAGCGGGAATCCGTTGAACGCGGTGTTCGCCGCGAGCAGCAGCACGAGGGCGGCGGCGGCCTGCACGACGAAGAAGAGGATCGAGTCGTTGCCGAACACCGCGGCGGCGATCTGCGCGATGAGGCTCGGCTGCGGCGCGGTCAGGCAGTCGTTCCAGCCGATGAGGTCGCACGGGTCCTCGGCGTAGTGCACGCCGGAGACGAGCGCGAGGGCCGTGAGGCCGACGAACATCACGATCGCGAGCCCGACCATGAGCGAGAGCGTCTTCTGCGCGTTGCGCACCTTGGGTGCGCGGAACGCGGGCACGCCGTTGGCGACGGCCTCGACGCCGGTCAGCGCGGAACAGCCGCTCGCGAACGAGCGGAGCAGCAGCAGGATGATCGCGGCCTGCGTGAGGTCCTCGCCCTCGACCGAGTACTGCGACGACTCGGCCACGGGCGGGTTGCCCATCGCGATCTGCACGAGCCCGGTGCCGACGAGCAGCAGCACGCTCGCCGCGAAGAAGTAGGTGGGCACCGCGAAGGCCTTGCCCGACTCGCTCACGCCGCGGAGGTTCATCGCGGCGAGGATGATGACGAACACGACCGCGAGCTCGACCCGCCACGGGTTGAGCGCCGGGAAGGCGGAGATGATGTTGTCGACGCCAGATGCGACCGACACGACGACGGTCATGACGTAGTCGACGAGCAGGGCCGAGGCGACCACGAGCCCGGCCTTCTCGCCGAGGTTCTTGTGCGCGACCTCGTAGTCGCCGCCGCCCGAGGGGTACGCGCGGATCAGCTGGCGGTAGCTCAGTGCGACCGTGGCCATGAGCAGCACGACCACCGCGGCGACCCACGGCGCGAAGGCCAGGAACGCGAGGCCGCCGACCGTGAGCACCATGAGGAGCTCCTGCGGCGCGTACGCGACCGACGACAGGGCGTCGCTCGCGAACACCGGCAGGGCGATGCGCTTGGGGAGGAGCTGCCCCTCGAGCTTCTCGGTGGGCAGGGGGTCGCCGATGATCCAGTGCTTCGGCGACTTCAGTTCGGCAGGCGGCTCGCCCGCGTCGTTCGTCACGGCGGATGACACTACACCTGCGCGCGTGCATGTCAAGTCGGCTTGCTAGACTCGAGGCGCATTTCTTCCATCGAGCCCGGGGAGCCCCGACGTGAATCGTGCGACGCAGCTCGCGCGCGGTGCTGCGACCGCCTCGGTGGCCCTCTTCCTCGCGGCCTTCTCGCACGGGGTCGCCGGCGGTGAGGCGCCCGGTTCGGTCGGGCTCGCGCTCGCGGCGATCGTCGCGCTCGGCGCCTCGGTCGCCTTCGTCGGCCGGCGAACGACGCCCGTGCGCACGGCGCTCGCCGTGATCGCGAGCCAGGCGGCCTTCCACCTCCTCTTCGGCGTCGGCTCGGGCCCCGCATCGGGCGAATTCGTCACCACGGGCGGCGGCCACCACGCCACGATGGCCTTCGTCGAGTCGGCCGGCGCCGCCTCGACCGCGGCGCACGACGGGCACGGCGCCGCCATGCTCATCGGGCACGCGCTCGCCGCGGTCGCCACCATCGTCTACCTGCTCGTGCTCGAGCGCACGGCCTGGTCGGCGCTCGCGACGGCGACCCGCCGCTTCGCGCTCGTGTTCGCCGGTCGTGCCGGCGAGCCGGTCGCGATCATCGCCCCGCCGACGCCGCGCCTCGCGACCCTCGTTCCGCCCGCACTGCGCTCGCGCCTGCGCTTCGCGGCACTCCGCTATCGCGGCCCGCCGCTCCTCCCCGCCTTCGCGTGAACCCTCCGCCCTCGGGGCGGAACCATCGAAGACTCCGGATGCCTCGCGCCGACGATCGGCGCACGCATCGATGCATGCCGTCCGGAGCATGAGGAGAAGGACTCCCGAATGCACACCACTTCCATCGCGCTCCGTCGCACCACGAACCCCCTGCGCACCGTCGTCGTCGCGGCGACCGCGCTCACCTTCGCGGGCGCGCTCGCGCTCTCGGGCGGCACCGCCGCCCTCGCCCACGACGAGCTCGTCGGCTCGACCCCCGAGAACGGACAGGTGCTCGAGACGCCGCCCGCCGAGGTCTCGCTGCAGTTCTCGGACGACATCATCGAGGTCGGCACCGCCGTCGAGGTCGTCGACCACCACGGCGAGGAGGTCGAGGTCGGCGAGCCCGTGATCGACGGGCCGAACGTCACCGCGACGCTGCCGGCCGACCTCGAGGGCGAGTACCAGGTGCGCTGGCGCGCAGTGTCGAGCGACGGCCACCCGATCGAGGGCACGATCGACTTCGGCGTGGGCGCCGACGCGACGGGCACCTGGACCGAGGAGGCGCCGCACGACGCCCCCGCGGCCGACGAGGACGACCACGGCGACCACGGCGACGAGGGCGACCATGCCGACGACGCCGCGGCGAACGGTCCCGACGGATGGGCCGTCGCGGGCTTCATCGTCGGCGGGCTCGGCATCATCGCGCTCATCGTCGCGATCATCGTGAGCGCGCGCCGCAAGAGCGCAGGCCCGGGTGCCGGCGACGGCCCGGCCTCCGGCACCGGCACCGACGCCTGACCGGGCGGGAGCGATCGAGATGCGTTCCACCGCGATCACCCCTGCCCTGGGAGCGGCGTTGGCCGCGCTGCTCCTCCTGTCCGGCTGCAGCACGGTCACCGGCGGCTCCGCCGATCCCGACGCCCGGGTCGCGGCGGCCGCTCCCGGCGCGTCGTCGGTGGTCGTCGAGGAGGCCTGGATCAAGGCCGCCGACGACGGCATGACCGCACTCTTCGGCGACGTCGTCAACGGCGGCGACGGCGACCTGGTGCTCGTCGGCGCCGTGACCGACGCCGCCGAGTCGGCCGAACTGCACGAGACGGTCGGATCCGACGGCGCCATGCTGATGCGCGAGAAGGACGGCGGCTTCCCGATCCCCGCCGGCGAGACCCTGACGCTCGAGCCGGGCGCCGACCACGTGATGCTCATGGGCCTCGGCGGACCGCTGCTCGCGGGCGACGAGGTCACGGTGACCCTCGAGTTCGATGACGGTTCGGCGCTCGAGGTCACGGCGCCCGTCAAGGACTACGCGGGCGCGAACGAGCAGTACGACGACGGACACGGGTCGGACTGATGGCCGGCGAACCCGGCGGTTCCGGGTTCTCGCGGCGGCACCTCCTCTTCGGGGGCGCCGCCGCGGCCGGAGCCGGCGCCGCTGCGGTGCTCGGCGCCCAGGCGTTGGCCGGCGCGCTCGCCCCCACGGAGGACGGCACGGCGGCGTCGGCGCGAGGGGTGGGTGCGACGGCGGTCGGCGACGCCCTCGTCCCCTTCCACGGTGCGCACCAGGCCGGCGTCGAGACCCCGCCGCAAACGCATGCCCGCTTCATCGCGCTCGATCTCCGCTCCGACGTCGACGCTGCGGCCCTGCGGCGGATGCTGCGCGTGCTCAGCGACGACGCAGCACGGGTCACGCAGGGCCGAGCGCCGCTGGCCGACTCCGAACCGGAACTCGCGCTCGCACCGGCGCGGCTGACGGTGACGTTCGGGTTCGGCCCAGGGCTCGTGGCCCGCGCCGGCGGCATCGCACCCGACTGGCTCCGCCCCCTGCCGCCCTTCGGCGTCGACCGTCTGCGCCCGGAGTGGAGCGACGGCGACCTGCTGATCCACCTCGGTGCCGACGATCCGGTCACCGTGGCCCACGCCGCCCGGATGCTGCTGAAGGATGCGCGCTCGTTCGCGAACGTGCGCTGGTCGCAGCAGGGCTTCCGCAGGGCGGCCGGGGCCGAGGCCTCCGGATCGACGATGCGCAACCTGTTCGGACAGCTCGACGGCACCGTCAACCCGGTGCCCGGGAGCGCCGACTTCGACGAGCTCGTCTGGTCGAATGGCGGTCCCGACTGGATGGCGGGCGGCACGTCCCTCGTGCTGCGGCGCATCGCGATGGACCTGGACGGCTGGGATCGGGTCGACCGCCCGGGCCGGGAGGCCGCGGTCGGTCGACGCCTCCGCGACGGGGCGCCGCTCACCGGTGCACGCGAGCACGACGAGCCCGATTTCGCAGCGTTGACCCCGGTCGGCTTCCCCGTCATCGCGGACTACTCGCACCTGCGGCGCTCGCGCAGCGACGTCCCGGGGGAGCGGATCTTCCGTCGTGGGTACAACTACGACGAGGCACCCGCCGGCGGCGCCGTCTCGGACGCGGGGCTGCTGTTCGCCTCGTACCAGGCCGACGTCGATCGCCAGTTCGTGCCGATCCAGCGCCGCCTCGACGAGCTCGACCTGCTCAACGAGTGGACGACGCCCGTGGGCTCGGCGGTGTTCGCGATCCCGCCGGGCTGCGGCCCCGACGGGTACGTGGGGGACTCGCTCGTCTGACGACGAGCACGGTGGATGTCGCGGCGCGGGTCGCGGCATCCGCCGCCCGTCACCGGAACGCGAGGTACATGCCGGCCGCGGCCGCGAGGCCGACGGCGAGGGTGACGACGACGTTGAGCACGGCCGCCCGCCACCGGCCGCCCGAGACCAGTTCGATCGTCTCGACGCTCCAGGTGCTGAACGTCGTGAGGCCGCCGCAGAATCCCGTCACGAGGATGAGCCGCAGGTCGCCGTCGAGCGCGGCGCGCTCCGCGAGGCCGATGAGCGCGCCGGCGACGCCCGAGCCGACGACGTTGACGATCAGGATGCCGCCGGGGAGGTGCCCGGGCCGCACCGGCAGCGCGCGCGAGAGCGCGTAGCGCGCGACGGCCCCGACCGCGCCCGCCACGAGCACGGCCGTGACGACGATCGGGCTGAGCGAGCCGGTCACAGCGTCGCCCCGTCGTCGCTGACCTCGTGCGGCATCGGACGGTGCGCGAGGTGCGAGCCGAGCTCGAGCCCGAGTGCGGCGAGGCCGATCCCGCCGACGACCGAGGCCAGGAGGTAGCCCGCGCCGACCCAGAACGCGCCGTCGCTCGTCAGCACGACGACGGCCGCCATCACGGCCGACAGCGTGGTGAACGAGCCGAGCACCCCCGATCCGAGGCCCGCCTTGAGCCACATGGGCGTCGCCGGCCTCGTCCAGAGGCCCCCGACGAGCCAGCCGAGCGCGAACGTGCCGGCGAGGTTGATGACGAGCGTCTCGAGGGGGAATGCACCCGCGGGCGGTGCGAACGCGAGGTCGAAGGCGAGGCGGAGGCCGGTTCCGATGAGGCCGCCGACGGCGACCGCGAGATACGCGCGCACCCCTGAAGGCTACGCCGCGCCGGGCGGGAGGAGCGTCGCGACCCAGTCGTTGGTGCGGAGCACGCCGCCGCCCGTCTCGAAGTCCGCTTCACCGAGCAGGGTGAACCCCGCCTTGCGGCACACGGCGTTCGACGCGGGGTTGTCGACGCTCGGGTAGGCGTGCACGGGCAGCGTCTCGCCGGCGGCGCGGGCGAACTCGAGCATGGCGATGACGGCGGCCGGGGCGATGCCGCGCCCGCGGTACCGGGCCTCGACCGACCAGCCGCTCTCGAGCGCCGGCTCGCCGTGCCACTCGTGCTGCCAGTAGCCGACCATGCCGACGCCCTCGGGGTGCCCGGGGATCGTGATGCGGAACTGCTGCCCCGTGCCGTCGCGCGCGAGCGCGAGGTAGCGGGCGTGCCGCGAGACGACCTGCTCGTCGGTCTCGACGCCGCCGACCCAGTCCATCAGCTCGGGGGTGTTCGCCCGACGGAGCAGCCCGAGGTCGCCCTCGGACCACGGATGCACCTCGACGTCGTCCATGCGACCATCGAACCACCGGCCGCCGACAGCGACGACGGCCGGCACCGGGCTCAGCGGTCGAGTGCCGCGAGCACGTCGGCGCGCACCTGCGCGAGCCGCGCCTTCAGCAGGGTGACCGCCTCATGGGGCACGTGGTCGGCCTGCGTGCGGGTGCGAAGGTCGGTGCGCACCTGACGACGGAACTCGTTGAGCACGAGCTCGGCCTCCTGCAGCGCGCGCCGCGACTCCACCTGGGCGTCGACCGTCGCCGACCGGGCGCTCTCGGCGGTCGCCTTCGCCGCGTCCTTCGCCGAGCGCTTCGCGTCGCGGGCGGCGCTCGCGAGCTCGGCGCGCAGCGAGCGCATCGCGTCGTTGACCTCGGCGCGCACGCCGTCGGCGAGGCGACGGATCGAGTCGGTCACCTCGTCCTCGATCGCGTCGAGTTCGGGGCGGCGGGCCTCGAGCTCGGTGCGCCCGGCGTCGGTGATCTCGTAGACCGACTTGCGGCCGTCGCTCGTCTTCGTGACGAGCCCCTCCTCCTCGAGCTTCGACAGGCGCGGGTAGATCGTGCCCGCGCTCGGCGAGTAGGTGCCGCCGAATCGATCGGAGAGGGCCTGGATCAGCTCGTAGCCGTGCCGCGGCCGCTCGTCGAGGAGCGCCAGCAGGTAGAGCCGCAGGCTGCCATGGGCGAACACGGGCGGGGTCACGCGGCGCCCCCGACCTCGGTGCGGGACGACTCGTCGTCGGCGCCCGCACCGGAACCGGAGCCGGTCGCTGCGTCGCCGGCCGCGCCGGAGGCATCCCCGGGGACGGGCTCGCGTCGCATGACCGAGATCGACCCCGAGACGCTGTTCGCGCCGAAGTCGAGCCAGCGACCGGCGAGCTCGCCGGTCACCCGCTCGAAGCCCTTGCCGAGCACGCCCTTCATCGTCACGTCGTCGATGAGCACGGTGCCGCCGACGGTGTTGACGCGATACCGGGCCCCGGCCCCGGCGTCGAAGCGCACGGTGAGGTCGCCCGAGACGGTGTTCGTGTCGATGCGGCTCGGGGTGCCGTGCGCGTCGACGATCATGTTGCCCGCGACGGTGTCGGCATTGAAGACCGTGATCGCGCCGGTGGCGATGATGTCGCCCGACACGGAGTGCGCCGTGACCCGGCCGGTGTGGTTGCCGACCGAGAGCTCGCCCGACACGGTCGAGAGCTCGAGGTCGCCGTCGTGGTCGTCGACCACGAGCTCGCCCGAGACGGTGCTGAGCTTGGCGTCGCCGTCGAAGCCGGAGACGAGCGCGTCGCCCGACACGACGCCGAGCTTCACCAGCGCCGTGCGCGGCGCGAGGATCGACACGTCGGCCTTGGCGTTGTTCGCCCAGCCCTTGAAGGCATCGATGAAGTTGTCCCAGCGCAGCTGCGGGTGGTCGATCTCGAGGGCGTCGCCGTCGATCGTCACGAGCAGGTCCTTGCCGGTCACGCTCGAGACCTCGATGCGGGCGCCTGGCTCGTCGTGGGCGATGAGGTCGACCTTGCCGCCGATGAGGCTGACCTTGAGCTTGCGGACGAGTTCGAGGTCGATGACCCGCGATTCGCCCGGGGTGATGACCCACTTCTCGATCGTCATGTCGTGCTCCTTCTGTGCGGGCGGAGTGCCGCGAGGCATCCGGCCCTGAAATCCGGGGTTTCGCGATATATCGCGTCTTGATGTGCAACACGATATATCGCGTTTCTGAGAATCTCAACCTGTTTCGTTTGACCTTGACGCTACGTCAAGTTCTACGGTGGAACCCGTACCGGCAACGGTGCAGCACGACACGAACCGAACGCGAGAGGAGGCGGCGCCGTGGACTGGTCGATCCAGGAGATCGCGAAGCTCGCCGGCACGACGAGCCGCACCCTGCGGCACTACGACGACATCGGCCTGCTCGAACCGAGCCGCGTGGCCGGCAACGGCTACCGCCATTACGACGAGCGCGCACTCGTGCGCCTGCAGCGCATCCTGCTGCTGCGCGAGCTCGGGCTCGGACTGCCGGCCATCGGCGAGGTGCTCGAGGGCGACGCCGACGAGGCGCATGCGCTCGGCGCGCACCTCGACTGGCTCCGGCAGGAGCAGGGCCGGCTGGCGCGTCAGATCGCGTCGGTCGAGAAGACCATCGAGGCATTGGAAGGAGGTGAACGACTCATGGCAGACGAGATGTTCGACGGCTTCGACCACACCCGGTACAAGGAGGAGGTCGAAGAGCGCTGGGGCAAGGAGGCGTACGCGAGCGGTGACCGCTGGTGGCGCGGCCTCGGCGAGGCCGGCCGGCGCGAGTGGAAGGCTCGCGCCGAGGCGCTCGGTCGCGACTGGATCGCGGCGGCGGAGTCGGGCGTGCAGCCCGGCGGCCCCGAGGGGCAGGCGCTCGCGAAGCGCCACGTCGAGTGGCTGACCGGCATTCCCGGCACGCCCGCGGCGGCGCCCGGCGGCGACGTCAAGGCGTACGTGATCGGCCTCGGCGAGATGTACGTGGCCGACCCGCGCTTCGGCGTGAACTACGGCGGTCCGCACGGCGCCGAGTTCGTGCGCGACGCGCTGCGGGCGTACGCCGAGCGCGAGCTCTAGGGGCTGGGCGGTCGAGGAGGCGCGCGGCGCCGCATCGACACCACCCGCGTGGTCTCGATGCGCTTCGCCCCTCGACCGACGATGGTCGCTGCGGCCTCCGAGGTGTCCCGGCCTCGGAGGCCGCAGCCGTCTAGTCCGCCGCGGCGGCCACGGGGGTCGCGGCGGTCCCGGTGCCGACGGCATCGGTTCGGGGCGTCCGCGCCTTCTCGGGCACCCGGAAGAGCGGCAGCGTGACGCCGCAGAGCGGCCCGATGAGCAGCGCGAACGCCACGGTTCCGAAGCCGACGTCGCCGCCGAGCAGCCAGCCGACGAGCAGCACGGTCACCTCGACGAGGGTGCGGCCGACCCAGATCGGCCAGCCCGTGCGGGCGTGGATGCCGGTCATGAGGCCGTCGCGCGGTCCCGGGCCGAAGCGGCTGCCGATGTAGAGGCCGCTCGCGACGGCGAGCAGCAGCAGGCCGCCCGCGAAGAGCAGGATGCGCTGCCACAGCTCGGGCGGCGTCTGGATGAACCACAGGCCGAGCTCGATGCTCGGGCCGATGAGCAGGATGTTGAGCACGGTCCCGGCGCCGGGGCGCTGGCGCAGCGGGATCCAGAGCAGCAGCACGAGCGCGCCGATGATGTTCGTGAGCCAGCCGATGCCGATGCCCGTGAGGTGCGAGAGCCCCTGGGCGAACACCGTCCACGGGTCGACCCCGAGCGCCGCGCGGATCATCATCGCGTCGGCGATGCCGTAGAGCACGAGTCCGATGAGCAGTTGGGGAATCCGGCGGGCCATAACATCCATCCAATTCGATGATTGGCCTTGACATCTATAGCCAATTCGTCTGAAGTGGCATTATGTCGGATGCCTCGCTGAGTGCCCGTGCCCTGCAGAACCTCCTCGGAGACTGGCGGGGCGGCCTTCCCGGCGCCGCGTACCTCGCGCTCGCCGACCGGGTTCGGCTGCTCGTGCTCGACGGGAGGGTCAGCGTCGACACCCGGCTGCCGGCCGAGCGAGAGCTCGCCGAACGGCTCGGCGTCAGCCGCACGACCGTCACCGCCGCCTACCGGCACCTGCGCGAGCAGGGCTACCTGCGGAGCCTGCGCGGGTCGGGGAGCGTCGCCCGCATCCCTGGAGCGCCCGCGGTGCTGCCGGTCCCACCGGCCGCCACGCACCTCGACCTGTCGAAGGCGGCACCGCCCGCACTGCCGTGGCTCGCCGAGGTGGCCCGCGACGCGGCCGACGAATTGCCTGCGCATCTCGGCGACTCGGGGTTCGACCCGATCGGCCTGCCCGCTCTCCGCCAGGCGATCGCCGACCGCTACGGCGTGCGCGGACTGCCGACCCGGTCGGAGCAGATCATGGTGACGATCGGGGCGCAGCACGCCATCGGGCTGCTCGCGCGGGTGCTCGTCGGCCGGGGCGATCGCGCCGTGATCGAGGCGCCGACCTACCCGCACGCGTACGAGGCGCTGCAGCTCGCGGGCGCACGGCTCGTGCCCGTACCGGTCGCGCCCCACGACCCGCGGTTCGACGGCGGCGTCCCGCCGCACGGCGACGAGGTCGAGGCGCTCGAGCGCGCGCTCGCCCGTACCAACCCGTCGACGGCGTACCTCATGCCCGACTTCCAGAACCCCACCGGCCGCAGCCTCGACGCCGATGCGCGACGCCGGCTGCTCGACGTCGCCGCACGCCAGGGCACGGTCGTCATCGCCGACGAGACCACCGCCGAGCTCGACATCGACCGCGACCGCGCGCCGCTGCCGCTCGCGGCCTACGGGCCGCCCGGCACCGCGGTGCTCATCGGCTCCCTCGGCAAGACGGTGTGGGGCGGGGTGCGCATCGGCTGGATCCGTGCGGAGCCGCCGCTCATCCGCCGACTGCTCGCGGCCCGACTGCCGGGCGACCTCGGCACGCCGATCCTCGAGCAGCTCATCGCGACCCGGCTCATCGGGCGGATGGACGAGATCCTCGAGCTGCGCCGGTCCGAGCTCCGTGCGGGTCGCGATCGGGTCGAGACGCTCATCGCCGAGCTGTTCCCCGACTGGCGCGTGCCGCACGTCGACGGGGGCATCGCCGTCTGGATCGGCCTCGGTGCACCGATCAGCTCGCAGCTCGCGCTCGCGGCCCGGGCGCAGGGGCTGCTCATCGCCGCGGGTCCGCGATTCGGCATCGACGGGGCGTTCGAACGGTTCCTGCGTCTGCCGATCTGCCAGCCAGTGGCCGAGACCGAGGCCGCCGTGCACGCACTGCGCCGTGCCTGGGAGTCGATGCCCGGAGTCGCCGCGGCCGACGCCGGGCTGCTGCCCGCCGTCGTCTAGCTCGGGGCGCGCACCGGCCGTTCACCTACCGGTCACGATCGCGTCACCGGCGCGGAACCCCGGCGACAGCCGTCGGCGGGACTCTGGGCCCGACTCGCCCGTCGACCCCAGGAGCCCCCTCATGCCCGCACGCCCGCTGTCCCTCGCCGCATTCGCGGTGGCATCCGTCGTCGCCGGGTGCGCGCTCGCCGCCCCAGCCGTCGCCGCGCCCCGCTCGAACGACACCGCGACCGCCGCGACCGCCGCCGACCGCGAGGAGACCGCGGGCCCCGGCTTCTCGCGGACCGCGACCTACCCCGTCTTCCAGAACGCGCCCGCGGGCGTCGATCCGGCCGAGGCCGCCGTCGCCGAGATCTCGGCCGTCTCGGACGACGGCCGCACGGTCGTCTACACCGACGCCCTCGGCAAGCGCATCGGCTTCGTCGACCTCGGCGACCCCGAGCACCCGGTCGGCACCGGAACCGTCGAGCTCGCCGAGCTCGGCCACGCCGACGACCAGCCCACCTCGGTCGCGATCGTCGGCGACCGCGTGCTCGTGGTGATCGACGAGACGGGCGGCGACTTCCCGAACCCGCGCGGCCGTCTCGACGTGCTCGACCTCACGACCCGCGAGCGGCTCGCCTCGATCGACCTCGGCGGCCAGCCCGACTCCATCGCCGTCTCTCCCGACCGCAGGACCGCCGCGATCGCGATCGAGAACCAGCGCGACGAGGAGCTCGAGGTCGACGGCGTCGAGGGCGGCCTGCCGCAGGCGCCCGGCGGCTTCGTGCAGACCGTGAAGCTCACCCCGGCGAAGCCGTCGAGCTGGAAGGCCCGGCCGGTCGCGTTCGACGACCGCTGGGCGAAGGCGGCCTTCGCCGCGGCCGGCGTGTACGCCCCTGGCGACCCCGAGCCCGAGTACGTCGCGTTCTCGCCGACGGGACAGCTCGCCGTCACCCTCCAGGAGAACAACGCCGTCGCGCTCGTCGACGTGCAGAGCCGCCGGGTCACGGGCGCCTTCTCGGCCGGCACCGTGACCGGATCGGGCTTCGACGTCAAGAAGGACAAGAAGGTCGACGCGACCGGGTCGATCACCGACGTGCCGCGCGAGCCCGATGCGATCGCCTGGGTCGACGACCGGCACGTCGCGACCGCCAACGAGGGCGACCTGCGCGGCGGCACCCGCGGCTGGTCGGTGTTCGACGTGCGCACGGGCGACGTGGTCTGGGACGCGGGCGACTCGTTCGAGCAGCTCGCGATCTCGCGCGGGCTCTACAACGACGACCGGGCCGGCAAGAAGGGCCCGGAGCCCGAGGGCCTCGCGGTCGCGACGATCCGAGGCATCCGCTACGGGTTCGTCGCGAGCGAGCGCTCGAACTTCGTCGCCGTCTACGACCTCACCGAGCCCGCATCGCCGCGCTTCGTGCAGACGCTCTTCTCGACGAACGGCCCAGAGGGCATCCTTCCGGTGCCCTCGCGCGACCTCCTCGTCGTCTCGAGCGAGACCGACGCCGCCTCGGTCTCGGTGCGTGCGAGCGTCAACGTGTACCGGTTCGGCGACGAGGCGGCGCGGCCGTCCGTCGTGAGCGGCGACGACGCGAACGGCCGGGCGATCGGCTGGCTCGCGCTGGGCGCGCTGTCGGCCAAGCCCGGTGACGCGTCGGCGATCTACGCCGCGAGCGACAACGCGCTCAGCCCGTCGACGATCTTCACGGTGGATGTCGCGGCCGAGCCCGCACGCGTCACCGACCGGCTCGTCGTCACGAAGGGCGGCGCCCCGCAGGCGCTCGACGTCGAGGGCGTGTACGCCCGCCCCCAGGGCGGGTTCTGGCTCGCGAACGAGGGCGCGACGGGAGCCGCGAACTCGCTCGTGCGCACCGACGGCGCAGGCGCCGTCGTCGAGACCGTCGCGCTGCCCGCCGATATCGCGGCGCACGTCGGCAAGTGGGGCTTCGAGGGCGTCACCGCCACGACCGATGCCGCGGGCGCCGAGGTCGTCTTCGTCGCCCTGCAACGTCCGTTGTGGGCCGACCCGGCGGCGGCGGCGGGCCCGATCGACGGCGAGGGCGTGACCCGCATCGGGCGCTACGACACCGCATCGAAGACGTGGACCTGGTTCGGCTACCGGCTCGAGCAGACCTCGGTCGCCGGGGACTGGCTCGGCCTCTCGGAGATCGTGGCGGTCGACGCCGACACGCTCGCCGTCATCGAGCGCGACAAGCTCAACGGTCCGGCGGCGGCGGTCAAGCGCGTCTCCACCGTCGAGGTCGGCGGCGTCGCCGGGGTGGCCGGCGTCGGAGCGCCCGGCGAACTGCCGGTGCTCGAGAAGTCGCTCGCGGTCGACGTGCTGCCGGCGCTCGGGGCCGGCAACGGCTGGACGCAGGAGAAGCTCGAGGGGCTCACGATCGGGGCCGACGGCGACGTCTACGCCGTGACCGACAACGACGGGCTCAAGGATGCCACGGGCGAGACGGTCTTCCTCCGCCTCGGCGCAGCCGGCGACCTGTTCTGAGCCCGTCTTCGGGCAGGTGACGGCGGCCCGGGCCTCGCGGCTCGGGCCGCCGTCGTTCGTGTTGCTTCCCCCTGATTTCCCCTTCGCATCCATGAGGGTGCGGGGCGACGTGCGACTGCGAAACGCACGCCGCCCCGACCCGGCCACGCCATGGACGAGCGCGGCCGGCCGTGCCGCACGGGTCTGAGGCACGGAGTCGTTCGACCGGCACGACCCGCTGAGCCGGTCGGGGCCCGGCGCCGGCAGGGCGGCGCCGGGATGACCCGCTATCGGCGCAGCGTGGACCGCCGCACCGTGAACCGACGCAGTCCGACGAGCACGAGGCCGGCCGTCAGCGCGAGCGCTGCGAGGCCGAGCGCCGAGACGTCGGCGCCCGTCGAGGCGAGCGCGCCGTCGCCGGCCGCGATCACCATGTCACCGTCGGAGGCGACCGAAGAGCCGTCAGAACCGTCGTCGGAGCCGCCGTTCGAACCGTCACCGGGGTCGGTGGGGTTCGTCGGGTCCGTGGGGTCCGTGGGGTCCGTGGGGTCCGTGGGGTCCGTGGGGTCGGTCGGGTCGGTCGGGTCGGTCGGGTCGGTCGGGTCGGTCGGGTCCGTCGGGTCGACGATGGTCGTCGAGCCGTCCGTCTCGCTGTCGCCGATCACCGAGATCGCGTTGCCGCCGATCGTGATGGGCAGGGACAGGTCAGGCAGCAGCTGTGTTCCCCCGAGCAGCCCGCCGTCACCGTCCGTCGTCGCCGAACCGCCCCCGGTTCCCGGCAGAACGACCGTCTCTGCATTCGTCGACGTGGAGTCGCCGATGCCCGAGATCGCATTGCCGCCGATCGTGATCGGCAGATCGAGCGCCGGCAGCACCTGCGTGCCGCCGAGGATCGAGTCCTCGCCGGACGTCGTCGCCTCGCCCGAGCCGCCCCCGGTGAGCACCGCGGTGGTCGCATCCGACGAGGTCGAGTCGCCGATCACCGAGATCGCGTTGCCGCCGACGGTGATCGGTGCATCGAGCGAGGGCAGCAGCTGCGTGCCGCCGAGCAGGCTGTCCTCACCCGACGTCACCGCCTCGCCCGTGCCGGAGCCCGACCCGCCCGTGCCCACTTCGGTCACGGCGTCGCTCGACGACGAGTCGCCGATGCCCGAGATCGCGTTGCCGCCGACCGTGATCGGCAGATCCAGGTCGCCGAGGATCTGGGTGCCGCCGAGCAGGCTGTCCTCGCCCGACGTCACCGCCTCGCCGGCGCCCTCGTCCGAGCCGCCGGCCTCGGTCGCCACCGCGGTCGTCGCGTCGCTCGACGACGAGTCGCCGACGACCGAGATCGCGTTGCCGCTCACGGTGACCGGCACGTCGACGTCGACGAGCCCCTGGGTGCCGCCCAGCAGCGAGTCGTCGCCACTGGTCTCGGCGCTGCCCGCTTCGCTCGCACCGTCGTCGGTCGCGACCTCGGTGGTCGCATCCGACGACGACGAGTCGCCGATCACCGAGATCGCGTTGCCGCCCACGGTCACCGGGATGTCCACGTCGATGAGCGCCTGGCTGCCCGACCCGATGCCGTCGTCGCCGGAGGTGACGGCGACCGGTTCGGCGTCAGCGGTCGAGACCTCCGTCGCGGCATCCGACGACGACGAGTCGCCGATGAGCGAGATCGCGTTGCCGCCGATCGTCACGGGAAGGTCGATCGAGATCCCCGCCTGGGTTCCCGATGCGATGCCGTCGTCGCCACCCGTGTCCGCGTGGGCGACGCCGGCCCCGAGGAGCGTGAGCCCCCCGGCGAAGAGGGTCGCGTACAGCGCCCTCAATGCCATTCTCTTCATGATCCAGTCCTCCTGACTGATGGGTGATTTCGCTCCCGGGCAGGGAGCGATGACCGTGTCCGCGGGGGCACGCAGGCGCGTGCGAGCGGACCGGTCCCCGGTCAGTCAGGGGTGGAATCGGTGTCGTACACCGGCGACGACGGCAGCTCGTCGTCGACGGAGTGGAGCACGATCGACGTGAGTGCGTCGAGTTCGAGAGCGGCGTAGGCCGTGTCGGCGGCGCTCGACGCGCCGCCCGAGCCCGCGCCGGAAGCGCCCGAGCCGGAACCGGCTCCGCCGGAGCCGCCGGCAGGCGGTGTCGCCACGGGTGAATGGTCGCCGGGCGGGGCTCCGCCGCCACCCGGCAGTGCGGCGCCGGAACCGAGGCCGCCCACCGTCTCGGCGACCCGTCCGGACCCCTCGGGTCCGAGTGCGATGCCCGACGAGGGCACCGCAGCCGATGCGCCGGGAACCACGGGCGCCAGCGGCGCGTTCGGCGCCTGAACGCCCGGTGTGCCGGGCTGCTCGCCGGGAACACCCGGGTCGACCCCCGGGATGCCCGGGCCGGCCGAACCGCCGTCGCCCGGAAGCACGGGGATCGAGGGGATCTCGGGGATGACGCCGGTGCCGTCGGTCGGCAGCTCGCCGGGCGTGCCGACGACCGTGCCGAGGGTGTCGTCGACCGCGCCGACGACGGGGTCGAGGACGCCTCCGACGGTGTCGTCGCCGAGCAGGCCGCCGACGATCGGGAGCGATCCGACGAGTCCGTCGACAGCACCGGTGACAGGGGTCGTGATCGAGCCGACGGTGTCGCCGCCGGCGATGTCGGAGACCGTGCCCGCGACCTCGTTGACGACCGTTCCGACGGTGCCGTTTCCGGTGCTGACCACGTCATTCGTGGTGTCGGTGACGGTGTCGACGACGTTCGGAACGACCGCTTCGACGACGTCGCCGACAGGTGCCGGGGCGACGTCGACGACGGGCTCGACGAGCTGGTTCACCGGCTCGGTGACCGCGTCGACGACCCCGCCGAGCGTGTCGCCGACCGCACCGGTCGCATCGGTCACGCCGCCCACGAGCGAGGTCACGCCGCCGAGCAGTCCGCCCGGCTTCGACTCCTCGGCCGATGCGCTCGATGCGCTCGAGAAGAGCGAGAACGCGAGCCAGATCGCCGAGCACACGAGGGCCAGGAGGCCATATCGAAAAAGCGCAGCGCGGAGCCACGGCACCTGCCGCTCGGCAACCGCTGTGGCCATGGCCCACCACCTCACGTCGAGCGCCACCTTACCGAGGGTGCTCGCCGCGCGACGACCCCCGTTCGGGGGTCAATCGGATCTTCTTCACCTCGAATTCGACACTCGGTGACATCCGTCGTCGACCCTGCTGCGAGAATCGAGCAATGCACCTGCTCGCTGCGCTCAGCATGAAGAACCGCGCCCTCATCGCGCTCGTCACGATCGTGGTCGCGATCTTCGGCGGCATCTCGCTCACGAGCCTCAAGCAGGAGCTCGCGCCCTCGATCGAGTTCCCGCAGTTGTCGATCGTCTCCAGCTATCCGGGCGCTTCACCCGATGTCGTCAACAACGACGTGTCGACGCCCATCGAGACCGCGATCCAGGGCATCACGGGCCTCGAGTCGACCTCGACGACGAGCTCGACCGGACTCAGCCGGGTCACGGCGAGCTTCACGTACGGCACCGACCTCGCGTTCGCCGAGCAGAAGCTGCTGTCGGCGGTCAACCGCATCCAGAACCAGTTGCCCGACGACGTCGACCCGCAGGTCATCGCGCTCTCGCTCGACGACTTCCCCGTGCTGCAGATCGCGGTCACCGGCGCCGACGACGTCAGCGCCCTCTCCGACGAGATCGAGCGCACGACGCTCGGCGAGATCACCGACGTCGACGGCGTCCGCGACGCGACCCTCGTGGGCGAGATCGGCCAGCGCGTGACGATCACGCCCGACCCCGAGAAGCTCGCCGCCCACGGCCTGACGCAGCAGGCGATCCGCGACGCGCTCGCCCAGAACGGCCTGCTCGTGCCGGCCGGCACGATCACCGAGGGCGACTCGACCTTCGCGGTGCAGACGGGCACCCGCATCGGCAGCGTCGACGAGATCGCGGCGCTGCCGGTGCTCGGCGCGACCGAGGTGCAGGTGCCGGACGACTCGGAGTTCGGGCCCGACGACGTCACGACGCCGCCGACCGACGGTGGAGACGGTCTCGCCGACGGCACCGACGTCGTGCGCGTGCCCGTCGCGGCGACCATCGCGGATGTCTCGACCGTCGCCCTGACCGACAACCCCGTGACGAGCATCTCGCGCGTGAACGGCGAGCCGGCCCTCACCATCTCGGTCACGAAGCTCCCGGCCGCGAACACGGTCGAGGTGTCGAACGCGGTGACGGCGCTGCTGCCCGACCTCGAGGCGTCGCTCGACACGACCAACCCGGGGGCGACGTTCACCGTCGTCTTCGACCAGGCGCCCTACATCGAGCAGTCGATCGAGTCGCTCGCGACCGAGGGACTGCTCGGCCTCGCCTTCGCGGTCCTCGTCATCCTGATCTTCCTGATGTCGGTGCGGGCGACCCTCGTCACCGCGATCTCGATCCCCACGTCGGTGCTCATCACCTTCATCGGCCTGCAGGTCGCCGACTACACGCTCAACATCCTCACGCTCGGCGCGCTCACGATCGCGATCGGGCGCGTGGTCGACGACTCGATCGTCGTCATCGAGAACATCAAGCGGCACCTCGTCGAGGGCGTCGACAAGGCGTCGACCATCGTGCGCGCCGTGCGCGAGGTCGCCGGCGCGATCACCGCGTCGACGATCACGACCGTCGCCGTCTTCCTGCCGATCGCGCTCGTCGAGGGCGTGACGGGCGAGCTGTTCCGGCCGTTCTCGCTCACGGTCACGATCGCCCTGCTCGCGTCGCTGCTCGTCTCGCTCACCATCGTGCCCGTGCTCGCGTACTGGTTCCTGAAGCCCGCGAAGCTGCGCAAGGTCGAGGGCCCCGAAGACACCGCCGACGAGGCGGAGCTCGAGGCCGAGGAGGCCGCCGCCGCATTCGTCGACGACGTGTGGCTCGCACCCGAGCTGCGAGACGAGAGCGGCGCGACCGGGCTGCCCGTCTCGCGCCCGTCGGGCGTCGCGACGGCCGAGCGGGCCGCCGCCGAGGCATCCCCCTCGGTCGCCCACCCGGTGGTCGACGAGCTCGAGCACCCGTCGCGGCTGCAGCGCGGTTACCTGCCGATCATCGCCTGGACGCTCAAGCACGGCGTCGTCACGATCATCATCGCGGTGCTCGTGCTCGCGGGCACGGTCGCGATGACGCCGCTCATGAAGACCAACTTCCTCGGGTCGAGCGGGCAGAACACGTTCCGCGTGTCGCAGGAGCTGCCCGTCGGCACGAGCCTCGATGCGCTCGACGCGGCGTCGAAGCCGGTCGAGCAGGTGCTGCGCGACACCGATGGCGTCGAGACCGTGCAGACCTCGATCGGCACCGGTTCCAACCCGCTCGCCGCGGCGTTCGGCGGCGGCGGCGCGAACGTGACCTACTCGGTCACGACCGACGACGACGCCGACCAGGACGCCCTGCAGGCCGAGGTGCGCGACGAGCTCGACGGGCTCGACGCCGACGAGGTGGGCGAGGTCTCGCTCGCCGCATCGAGCGGCTTCGGCGCCTCGAACGACATCGAGGTCGACATCACCGCCTCGAACGCGGAGGACCTGCAGGACGCGACCGACGCGGTCGTCGACGAGCTCGACGGCGTCGACTCGGTGTCGCAGGTCACGTCGAACCTCTCCGAGTCGCGCCCGTACGTGGCGGTCGAGGTGAACCGGGCGGATGCCGCGGCGGCCGGCTACTCCGAGGTCGCGCTCGGCGGGCTCGTGTCGGCGGCGATGCAGCCGCAGAGCGCCGGATCGGTCGTGATCGACGAGAAGACGCTGACGATCTACCTCGCGAGCGAGAACCCGCCGGTCACCGTCGAGGAGCTCTCGGCGCTCGAGGTGCCGACCCCGGCCGGCGTCGTGCGCCTCGACACCCTCGCGACGGTCGAGCAGGTCGAGGGCCCCGCCTCGGTCACGACCGTGCAGGGGCTGCGCAGCTCGACCGTGTCGGCCACTCCCGCCGGCGACGACCTCGGCACGGCGTCGGGTCAGGTGCAGGCGGCCGTGAACACGGTCGACCTGCCCGAGGGAACGACGGCGTCGATCGGCGGCGTCACCGCCGACCAGCAGGAGTCGTTCTCGCAGCTCGGCCTCGCGCTGCTCGCGGCGATCCTCATCGTCTACATCGTCATGGTCGCGACGTTCCGCTCGCTGCTGCAGCCGCTGCTGCTGCTCGTCTCGGTGCCGTTCGCGGCCACGGGCGCGATCGCACTGCAGGTCGTCACGGGCATCCCGCTCGGCGTCGCCTCGCTCGTCGGCGTGCTCATGCTCGTCGGCATCGTCGTCACGAACGCGATCGTGCTGGTCGACCTCGTGAACCAGTACCGCGACCGCGGCATGAACGTGCGCGACGCGCTCATGCACGGTGCGTCGCGTCGTCTGCGCCCGATCCTGATGACGGCGCTCGCGACGATCTTCGCGCTGCTGCCCATGGCGCTCGGCATCACCGGTCACGGCGGGTTCATCTCGCAGCCGCTCGCGATCGTCGTGATCGGCGGCCTCCTGTCGTCGACGCTGCTCACGCTCGTCGTGCTGCCCGTGCTCTACGACCTCGTCGAGGGCGGTCGCGAGCGCCGGCGGGCGAGGAAGGCGGCCAAGGCGGCGGGTGCGGGAGCGACGCCGGCGGCCCCCGAGGTCGCCGCGCCGGTCGAGTAGGCGCGGAGCCCCCGCTGCGGGGATCGATGCACGTCCTGCTCCGTCGGCGCTACTCGACCGCCGGGGGCCCGCCGAGCTCTGCGATCCGCGCGAGCAGCGCCTCGCGCTCCCGTGCGTTGCCCGTGAGCCGGGCGGCCGTCTCGAGCTCGCCGCGCGCCTCGCCGGTGCGCCCGAGGCGAGCGAGCAGCTCGCCGCGCACGGCCGGCAGCGGGGGATACCCGGCGAGCCTCCCGCCGGCGACGAGCTCGTCGACGACCCGGAGCGCCGACGCCGGCCCCGTCGCCATCGCGATCGCCGCGGCGCGGTTGAGCTCCACGACGGGCGACGGGGCGATGCGACCGAGCGCCTCGTAGAGCACGACGACCTGGGCCCAGTCGGTCTCGTCGGCCGAGGGGGCGACCGCATGGCAGCCGGCGATCGCGGCCTGCAGGCCGTACGCGGCGCGCCCGCGCCCGATGCGGTCGGCCCGGTCGAGCGCCGCCCGCCCGCGGGCGATCTGCGCGCGGTCCCAGCGCGAGCGGTCCTGCTTGTCGAGGGGGATCGCACTGCCGTCGCGCGCCGTGCGCGCCGGGAAGCGGGCGGCGGTGAACTCCATGAGCGCGACGAGCGACTGCGCCTCGGGCTCGCGGGGCATGAGGCCCGCCACGATCCGGGCGAGCCGCAGGGCCTCGGCCGAGACGTCCGGCCGCAGCCATTCCTCGCCCGACGCGGGCAGGTAGCCCTCGTTGAAGATCAGGTAGAGCACGTGCAGCACCGAGGCGAGGCGCTCGGGGTACTCGTTCGGCTCGGGCACGGCGAAGGGCACGTTCGCGGCGGCGAGGGTCTTCTTCGCGCGCACGATCCGCTGCTGGATCGTCGCGGTCGGCACGAGGAACGCGCGGGCGATCTCCTCGCTCGAGAGGCCGCCGACGATGCGC
Organism: Agromyces sp. NPDC055658; assembly: GCF_053618155.1. Classification (NCBI taxonomy): domain Bacteria; kingdom Bacillati; phylum Actinomycetota; class Actinomycetes; order Micrococcales; family Microbacteriaceae; genus Agromyces; species Agromyces sp. NPDC055658. The sequence goes on from NZ_JBSHHD010000009.1 coordinate 52,950, forward strand.
AGCGTCAGCGCGATCTGGGCCTCGCGCGACAGCACGGGGTGGCATGAGACGAAGACGAGCCGCAGCACGTCGTCGTCGATCGTGTCGGGGTCCCAGAAGGTGTCGGATGCCTCGCCGCCCTGCTGCTCGAGATCGCGCGCCATCGCGGCGTACCGCTCGTCGAGCCGTTCGCGCCGGCGCCAGCCGTCGATGGCCCGGCGCTTCGCGACCGCCGTCAGCCATGCGCCGGGGTTGCGCGGCACGCCCTCGTCGGGCCACTGCCCGAGGGCCTCGACGAGCGCCTCCTGCGCGAGGTCCTCGGCCTGGCCGACGTCGCCGGTGAAGCGGGCGAGCGTCGCGACGATGCGAGCCGACTCGATGCGCCAGACCGCGGCGATCTCGCGCCGGGCGCGGTCGGCGTCGGCCGGGCCGGAGGTGCCGCCGCCGGAATGCCGGGCCCGGTCGGCGTCGGCGTGCGCCGAACCGGCCGAGCCCGAGGCATCCGTCTCGCTCATGGTGCGGTCACGCCCCCGCCGTGCCCAGGCGACCCTCGGCCTCCTCGCGCCAGCCGGCCTCCTTCTGGATCCACTCGTTGTCCTGCGGGAAGTCCTCGAGCTCGGTGACGCGACGCACCTCGAGCTTCGAGCCGGGGCCGAGCGGGCAGCGCTTGGCCCACTCCGCGGCCTCCTCGGGGCTCTGCGCCTGGATGATCCAGAAGCCGTTGAAGAGCTCCTTCGTCTCGCCGTAGGGGCCGTCGGTCACCACGGGCGGGGTCTGGTCGAAGTCGACGACGAAACCCTCCTTCGCGTCGGTCAGTCCCTCGCCCGCGAGCAGCACGCCGGCCTTGATGAGCGACTCGTTGTAGGCGCCCATCGCGGCGATGACCTCGTTGAAATCGAGCTGCTCGTAGGCCTCGACGGCGGCGTCGTTCGATCGCATGATCAGCATGTACTTCACGGTGTTCTCCTTGTTCGGATCGATGTCGATGCGGGGCCGAAGTGCCCGCCTCACTCATGCGTCGAACGGGGCGGGGGCCGGATCGACATCCGGGCGGAAAAAGTTCGGAACTGTTTCGGCCATGTTCTCAGACGCCGATCGGCTTGGTGATTGATACCCCACCGGGGTATAGTTCTGAATATCGAGGGAAGGATGACCGACATGACCCACAGCCACGCCGCCACCACCGTGCCCGAGGGCGCCACCGAACTCCAGCTGGTCGACCAGGCCGCCGCTGCGGATGCCTCGTGCGCGTGCTGCGCGATCCCCGACGCCGCGGCGACGTCGACCGCGCCCGCCGAACTCGACGGACTCGTGAGCGCCCACTACGCCGTCGCCGGCATGACCTGCGGCAACTGCGTGCGCCACGTCAGCGCCGAGCTCGCCGCCATCGAGGGCGTGGAGGCGGTCGAGGTCGAGCTCGTCGCCGGCGGCGTCTCGACCGTCACGGTGCGCAGCAGCTCGCCGCTCGCCGACGCCGCGGTCGCCGCCGCCGTCGAGGAGGCCGGCTACGAGGTCGTCCCGCGCTGAGCGCGGGAGGGCGTCAGCCTGCGACCGGCTCGAGGCGCACGATGACGGCCTTCGAGACGGGGGTGTTGCTGCCGTCGGCGGCGCTCTCGAGGGGCACGAGCACGTTCGCCTCGGGATAGTAGGCGGCGGCGCAGCCGCGCGCGGTCGGGTACGCGACGAGGCGCTGGGCGGGCAGCACCCGGTCGGCCTGGCCGGGCCACTCGCTCACGACGTCGACGCGCTGCCCGTCGGCGAGTCCGAGCTCGGCGAGATCGTCGGGGTGCACGAACACGACGTCGCGGCCCTTCTTGATGCCGCGGTAGCGGTCGTTCAGGCTGTAGATCGTCGTGTTGAACTGGTCGTGCGAGCGAAGCGTCTGCAGGATGAGCCGGCCGGCCGGCCGTTCGAGGTGCTCGAGCTCGTTGACCGTGATCTGCGCCCTGCCCGTCGGGGTGTCGAACCGGCGCACCCGCGGTGAGATGGGCAGTTCGAAGCCGTTCTTCCTGCGGACGTCGTCGTTGTAGCGCTCGAATCCCGGCACGACGCGCGAGATCCGGTCGCGGATGAGGTCGTAGTCGCGCTCGAACTCGGACCAGGGGATGTCGGGCGCCTCGAGACGCTCCGCTCCAGCGGAGGCACCGGTGCCGCCGAGCGTCGCCTGCGCCATGCGGCACACGACCGCGACCTCCGAGAGCAGGCCCGGCGCCACCGGCGGGATCGCGCCGTGGCTGCCGTGCACCGAGCACACCGTGTCCTCGACCGAGACGAACTGCGGAACGCCGCCCTGCAGGTCGACCTCGGTGCGGCCGAGCACGGGCAGGATGAGCGCCTCCTCGCCCGTGACGACGTGCGAGCGGTTGAGCTTGGTCGACACCTGCACGGTGAGCTTCGCCCGCCGCATGGCCTGCTCCGCGACCTCGGTGTCGGAGATGGCGGCGACGAAGTTGCCGGCCATCGCGACGAACACGTCGATCTCGCCGTCGCGCAGCCCCTGCACGGTCTTCACCGCGTCGCGGCCGTGGTCGCGCGGCACGGGGAATCCGAACTCGGCCTCGAGGGCGGCGAGGAAGCGCTCGGGCATCTGCTCCCAGATGCCCATCGTGCGGTCGCCCTGCACGTTGCTGTGCCCGCGGATCGGGGCCGCGCCGGCGCCCGGCTTGCCCATGTTGCCGCGCAGGAGCAGGAGGTTGACGATCTCCTTGATGGTGTCGACCGACTTCTTCTGCTGGGTGAGGCCCATCGCCCACGTGACGATCACCCGGTCGGCCGCGAGGTACGCGTCGGCGAGCTCGTCGATCTCGGCCGAGCTGATGCCGGTCGCCGCGAGCACCTCGGCCTCGTCGAGGCCGGCCAGGTGCGTGCGGAAGTCGGCGAGCCCATCCGTGCAGGCGGCGAGGAACTCGTGGTCGAGCACGGTGCCGGGCGAGGCGTCCTCGGCGTCGAGCACCCGCTTCGAGACCGCCTGCAGCAGCGCCATGTCGCCGCCGGAGCGGATCTGGATGAACTGGTCGGCGAGCTTCGTGCCGCGTCCGATGACGCCGCGCGGGCGCTGCGGGTTCTTGTAGCGCATGAGCCCGGCCTCGGGCAGCACGTTGACCGCGACGATGCGCCCGCCGCGCCGCTTCTGGTCCTCGAGCGCCGAGAGCATGCGCGGATGGTTCGTGCCCGGGTTCTGCCCCATCACGATGATGAGGTCGGCCTGCTCGAAGTCGTCGTAGACGACGGTCGCCTTGCCGACGCCGATCGACTCGGTGAGCGCGGTGCCGGATGACTCGTGGCACATGTTCGAGCAGTCGGGCAGGTTGTTCGTGCCGTAGGCGCGCACGAACAGCTGGTAGAGGAACGCGGCCTCGTTCGACACCCGGCCGCTCGTGTAGAACGCGGCCCGGTCTGGGCTCTCGAGTGCACCCAGGCGCTCGCCGATGAGCGCGAACGCGGCCTCCCACGAGATCGGCTCGTAGTGGTCGGAGCCGGCCGGCTTGTGGACGGGCTCGACGAGCCGGCCCTGCTGGCCGAGCCAGTACTCGCTCCTGTCGAGCAGCGAGGTCAACGAGTGCTCGGCCCAGAACGAGGTCGGCACGGTGACGGGCGTCGCCTCCCACGTGACGGCCTTCATGCCGTTCTCGCAGAACTCGAGCGTGTGCCGGTGCTCGGGCGGGTCGGCCCAGGCGCAGCTCATGCAGTCGAAGCCGCCGTCCTGGTTGATCGTGAGCGACAGCTTCGCCGTTCGGCCGAGGCCCATGTCGTCGAGCGCGGGAACCATCGCGTGCACGATGGCGGGCACGCCGACCGCGGCGTCCTCCAGGTGCCCGACGTGGAGGTCGGGGTAGGGGTCGGTCGCGCGCTGTTCGTTCACGGTCACCTCGGCTGTGTGGGTGCGGGCACGCGGGCGGGCTCGCCCGGGCGGTCGGGTGCGGTCGCGCGGCCGTGCCTGCCGCCGCGGTCGGGTCGGGCGCTGCGGGATGCCGCGGCCGAGGCATCCGGGTGAGCCGTCGCGGCCGGCTCGACGAGCCGGTCGGGTCGCGAGTACGCCACCAGCGACGGGTCGCGCACGAAGCCGAGGAGGGTCAGGCCGATCTCGTTCGCGAAGTCGACGGCGAGCGACGACGGCGCCGACACGGCCGAGAGCGCCGGGATGCCGGCCATGCCCGCCTTCTGCACGAGCTCGAAGCTCGCGCGCCCCGAGACCTGCAGCACCATGCCGCGCAGGGGCAGCAGGGCTTCGCGGGCGGCCCACCCGACGACCTTGTCGACGGCGTTGTGGCGGCCCACGTCTTCGCGCACCACGAGCAGCTCGCCCGTTCGGCCGTCGAAGAGGGCCGCGGCGTGCAGGCCGCCGGTCTGGTCGAACACGTCCTGGGCGGCGCGCAGCCGGCCGGGCAGCGCGATGACGAGCTCGGGGTCGATGCGCACGGGGTCGTCGTCGACGGCGAAGGCCGAGCGCGTGCGCACCGCGTCGATGCTGGCCTTGCCGCAGACACCGCAAGCGCTCGTCGTGAGCCGGTCGCGGTGCAGCGAGGCGTGCGGTGGGGCGACCCCGGGGGCGAGCGTCACGTCGAGCACGTTGTAGGTGTTGGCGCCGTCGGCGCCCGCGCAGTGGATCGCACCCGCGACGTCGGTGCCGCGCACCACGACGCCCTCGGAGACGAGATAGCCGATCGCCAGGTCGACGTCGTGGCCAGGCGTGCGCATCGTGACCGCGAGCTGCGACCCGCCGACCCGTATCTCGAGGGGCTCCTCGACGGCGAGCAGGTCGTCGCGCCGACTCACCGACCCGCCGACCGTGACGCGTGTGATCCGCTTCCTCGCGGTGATCCTGCCCATCCCTCCTTGGTATCAGCATCGGTGGCCCGCGCAAAGCGCCGGACGTCCACCGATTCAGATGCCCGGCATCACCGATCGAGATGCCCGCTTCGCCGGGATACCGCAGCGCGCCCCCGCCCGACTGCCTAGCATGAACGCATGATCGAGCTCGGTGCCGTGGTGCTCATGGGCGGCCGTGCCTCACGGCTCGGCGGCATCGTCAAGGGCGACCTCGGCATCGACGGACGGACCCTGCTCGAACGCGCCGTCGACGCGGCGGCGCCCGCGGGGGAGATCGTCGTGGTCGGCGAGGCCGGACGATCGCGGTTGCCCGCCGCGGTCCTGGTCGTGCGCGAGGACCCGCCGTTCGGCGGCCCCGCCGCGGCCGTCGCCGCGGGGGTGCGCGCGCTGGGATCGGATGCCTCGGCCGTGCTGCTGCTCGCCGGCGACCTGCCGTTCGCGGTCGACGCGGTGCCGGGGCTGCTCGCGCAGTTCGGCGTGGTCGCGGGCCGCATGCGCGGGGCGGGCGACGCACGTGGCGAGGGCCCCGGAATCGAGGGGGCCGAGCGCGGAGCGCGCGACGCGGCCGACGGGGTGCGGGCAGTCGATGCCGAGGGCCGGGCGCAGCACCTGCTGTGCGTCGTGCGGCGGCACCCGCTCGAACGGGCGATCGCCGAGCTCGAGGCGCGCGGGCCGCTCGAGGGCAGTTCGATGCGGTCCCTCCTCGCGCCGCTGCGATTCGTCGATCTCGGGGTGCCGGGGACTGCCACCATGGATGTGGACACCTGGGCCGACGCGGAATCCGTCGGCGCGACCGGTGCGACCCGAGGGGAGACCCCATGACCGCGAACGACGACGACCTCGACCGCACCCTGCAGGAGTGGGCCGACCGGGTGCGCGCCGAGCTCGACCTGCCCGACGTGCCGCTCGACGTGAACGCCGTGCTCGGCGTCGCCGGTGTCGCGGCGCACGCGGTCGTGCGGCCGGCCGCGCCGATCACCACGTACCTCGCCGGCTACGCCGCCGGCGTCGCCGCCGCGCGCGGCGCGGACCCCGAGGCGGCCGCTCGCGACGCGCTCGACCGGGTGCGACGGCTCGCGTCGTCGTGACGGTGCACCGGGCCGGGCTCGACCTCGTGACCGCGCGGGCGCGAGCCGCTGCCGCGGCGCCCGACCTCGTCGTCGAGGAGGTGCCGCTGGATGCCGCGATCGGCCGGGTGCTCGCGGGCGACCTCGTCACGCCGATCCCGCTGCCGCACTACACCTCGTCGGCGATGGACGGCTGGGCGGTGCGGGGTCCCGGCCCGTGGCGGGTCGTCGAGGCCGACACCGCGGCCGCCGCGCCGTCCTCCGAGACGGAGCTCGCTCCCGGCGGCGCCGTCGTCATCGTGACGGGTGGGCTCGTGCCCGCAGGCGCCGAGGCGGTACTGCGGCGCGAGGCCGGTCGCGTCGTCGACGGGCGACTCGAAGCGGTCGGCGACCTCGGCCGGCGCGATGTCGCGGGCCGACGCCACCTCAGGGAGGCCGGCGCCGAGGCGAGGGCGGGGGAGGTCGTGCTGCCCGACGGAATGCCGCTGACCCCGCCGCGCATCGCACTCGCGGCCGCGACCGGTGTCGACCGCCTGGTCGTACGACGACGGCCGAGGGTCGCACTCGTGCTGACCGGGGACGAGGTCGTCGAGTCGGGGGTGCCGGCGCCCGGGCGCGTACGAGACAGCTTCCGAACGATGCTGCCCGCGATGCTCGACGCCCTCGGCGCCGAGGTCGTGGCGGTGCACCGCGCGGGCGACGACCTCGCCGCGACCGAGACCGCCGTCACCGCCGACGCCGCCGACCTCGTCATGACGACGGGTGGCACCGGCGGGTCGGGCGTCGATGTCGTGCGCGCCGCCGTCGACGGGCTCGGCGCCGAGTGGCTCGTGCCGTCCGTCGCGATCCGCCCCGGCGGGCCGACCTTCCTCGCACGAGCCGGGGGCCGGCTCGTGCTCGGGCTCCCGGGCAACCCCCTCGCGGCCGTGCTCGGACTCGTCGCGGTCGGCGGCCCATTGCTCGCGCGCTGGACCGGAGTGGGGGAGGCGCTCACCGAGGTCGTCGTCTCGGAGGCCCTCGACGGCGCCCCCGGCGCGACGCGTCTCGTCCCGGTCATCGTCCGCGACGGCCGGGCAGCGCCCGCTGCGCACCTCGGCACGGGAATGCTGCGCGGCCTCGCCGACGCCGACGCGATCGCCGTCGTGCCGGCCGAGGGGGTCGCCGCCGAGGCATCCGCCCTCGCCCTTCGCCTGCCGTGGTGACGGCGCGCCCCGTCGGCGGGGCGACCGCCCGGGCGCACGTGGTTCGGGAGGAAGAACCGCCCGGCACGCCGCGGCGAGCGGGCGACACGCGGGGCCAGACGCGGAAGTTCCGACCGAGCCGTTCTCCCGGAGGGACGCCCGGCGCCTGCGAGGGCCGGCCGAACGCGACCGTCCGGCCCGTCGACCGCTGATGCGGACGGGGGCCGGACGGGCGACGGGAGGGTCAGCGCGTGCGCTCGAGGACCGCTCGCGTCGAGGCCTCGGGGCGCAGGTCGAGGCGGCGCAGCAGCTGCGCGTTCGCCGCGACGATGACGGTCGAGAGGCTCATCAGGATCGCGCCGACCGACATCGGCATCACGAACCCGATCGGGGCGAGCACGCCCGCAGCGAGCGGCACCGACACGAGGTTGTAGCCGGCGGCCCACCAGAGGTTCTGGCTCATCTTGCGGTAGCTCGCCCGCGACAGCTCGATCACCGAGAGCACCGAGCGCGGGTCGCTCGACGCGAGGATGACCCCGGCGGAGGCGATCGCGACGTCGGTGCCGGCGCCGATCGCGATGCCGACATCGGCCTGGGCGAGCGCGGGCGCGTCGTTCACGCCGTCGCCGACCATCGCGACCGAGAGGCCCTCGCGCTGCAGCTCCTGCACCTTGGCGGACTTGTCCTCGGGACGGACCCCCGCGTAGACCCGGTCGATGCCGAGCTCGGCGGCGACCGTGCGGGCCACCGGCTCGGCGTCGCCCGTGATCATGACGACCTGCACACCGAGCGCGTGCAGCGCGTCGACCGCCTCGCGCGACTCGGGACGGATCTCGTCGGCGAGGGCGATCGCACCCGCGACGACGCCGTCGATCACGACGTGCAGCACGGTCGCGCCGGCCTCGGCCCAGGGCACGGATGCCTCGAGCACGTCGAGGCCCTCGCGCCGGAGCAGGCCGGGGCCGCCCACCTGCACGACGCGGTCGCCGACCTTCGCGCGCACTCCGATGGCGGCCGATGCCTCGAACTCGGTCGCGCCGTACACGGCCAGGCCGCGGTGGAACGCGTCGGCGACGATCGCCTTCGCGAGCGGGTGCTCGGAGTCCATCTCGGCGGAGGCGGCATCGGCGAGCACGGCGTCGAGGTCGAAGCCGGGGGCCGCCGCGGCATCCGTGACGGCCGGCTCGCCCTTCGTGAGGGTGCCCGTCTTGTCGAAGAGCACCGCGCCGACCGTGCGCATCGTCTCGAGGGCGAGGCGGTCGGTCACGAGCACGCCGCCGCGGGCCGCGCGCTCGGTCGCGATCTGCACGACGAGCGGGATGGCGAGGCCGAGGGCGTGGGGGCACGCGATCACGAGCACCGTGATGGTGCGGACGACGGCGTCGTCGGGGTCGCCGAGCAGCGTCCAGGCGATCGCCGTGATGACGGCGGCGCCCAGCGCGAACCAGAACAGCCAGCCCGCGGCGCGGTCGGCGAGGCGCTGCGCGTGCGAGCTCGAGGCCTGCGCCTGCGCGACGAGGCGCTGGATGCCGGCGAGCGCGGTGTCGTCGCCGACCGCGCCGACCCGCACGCGGATCGCGGTGTCGGTCGCGACGGTGCCTGCGACGACGTGGTCGCCGGGGCCGCGGCTGACCGTGGCCGACTCGCCCGTGATCATCGACTCGTCGATCGCCGCGGTGCCGTCGACCACCTCGCCGTCGGCCGGCACGCGCCCGCCGGGGCGCACGATCACGAGGTCGCCGACGCCCAGCTCGCTCGGGGCGACCGTCTCGGTCTCCGTGCCCGCCGAGCCCGTCGAAGGCTCGACCACCCGCTCGGCCTCATCGGGCAGGAGCGCGGCGAGGGCGTCGAGTGCGCTCGAGGCCTGCATGATCGAGCGCATCTCGATCCAGTGGCCGAGCAGCATGATCACGATGAGGAGCGCGAGCTCCCACCAGAAGTCGAGGTGATGGCTGACGAGCATGAGGCTCGCCGCGAGGCTCGCGAAGTAGGCGACCGTGATCGCGAGGCCGATGAGCAGCATCATGCCGGGCTTGCGGGCCTTGAGCTCCGACCAGGCGCCGGTGAGGAACGGCTTGCCGCCCCAGAAGTACATGACGGTGCCGAGCACCGGGGAGATCCACGGGACGATCGCGTTGTCGGGCAGCGAGTAGCCGAGGATCGAGGCGAACATCGGGCTGAACGCGATCGTGGGGATCGCGATGACGAGCATGATCCAGAACAGGCGGCGGAACTGGCCGACGTGATCGCCGTGGCCGCCGTGGCCGGACATGTCGTGCCCGGCGTGGCCGGCGTGCATGTCGTGGCCCGCGTGGGCGTCGCCGTGACCGGCGTGCGCGGCGTGGGGGGCATCGGTCGCGGTGCTCGTGCCGTGGCCGGCGTGCATGTCGTGGCCGGCGTGCGGGTCGTGCCCTGCGTGGCCCTCGTGCCCGGCGTGGCCTGAGTGGCCTGAGTGCGGGTCGTGCCCGGCGTGGCCCTCGTGCCCGGCGTGCGGGTCGTGGGTCACGGCCGCGGCGCCCTCGGCGTGGCCCGCGTGCTGCGCGTGGTGATGGCCTGCGTGGCCCTCGTGCGCGTCGTGCTCGGTGTGCGTCTCGTTCTGGCCGGCGCCCATCGCGTCCTCCTGTGGTCGTTCCCTCAGATTAATACCCCTAGGGGGTATCTGCAAGAGGGAACCGCAACCCGATTCCCACTATTCCGCATCGGAGTGCATCAGCGCTCGGCGAACACGATGGCGCCGTTCCGGGAAGGTCTGCTGTGATGGCGAGATGCAGATCCTGATCCTCGGTGGAACCCGATGGCTCGGTCGTGAGCTCGCCCGCGATGCGCTCCGGCGCGGACACGAGGTGACCTGCCTCGCGCGCGGCGAGGCGGGCGAGGTCGCACCCGGAGCACGGCTCGTCGTCGGCGACCGGTCGCGGGCCGACGCCTACGACGCGCTCGGCGACGCCGAGTGGGACGCCGTGATCGACGTCACGCGACAGCCGGGATTCGCGCGTCGCGCCGCCGCGGCGCTCGCCCAGCGGGCACGGCACTGGACGTTCATCTCATCGGGCAACGTGTACGCGCACCACGACGAACCGGGTGCCGACGAGACGGCTGAGCTCATGCCGCCCTCGAACCCGACGAGTCGACGCCCGAGACCTACGGCGAGGCGAAGTCGGCGATCGAATCGGCCTACCATGAGGCGCTCGGCGACCGGCTGCTCGTCATCCGGCCCGGCCTCATCGGCGGCCCGGGCGACGCCTCGGGCCGCACCGGTTACTGGGTCGCGCGCTCGGCGCGCGACGACGAGCCGATGCTCGTGCCCGACATCATGGATGCCTCGGCGCAGTTCATCGACGTGCGCGACCTCGTCGGCTGGACGATCGACTCCGTCGAGCGCGGGCTGACCGGTGCGTTCAACGCGGTCGGCGATCGCTCGACGTTCGGTGCGTTCCTCGACGCGTCGCGGTCGGTCGGCGGTCACCGCGGCGAGGTGCTGTCCGCACCCAGCGCGTGGCTCGAGCGGCAGGGCGTCGCCGAGTGGTCGGGCGAGGAGTCGCTGCCGCTCTGGATCATCGCTCCGACGTGGGCGTCGTTCCAGGATCGTTCGAACGCCGCGGCCCGTGCCGAGGGCCTCGAGCTGCGCCCGGTCGAGGAGACGCTCGCCGACCTGCTCGCATGGGAGCGCGAACAGGGACTGGATCGGTCGCGCGGTGCCGGACTCAGCGCCGCACGCGAGCGCGAGCTCGTCGCGGTGCTGCGTGCCGAGCGAGCGGATCGGCTCGTCGAGGAGTGAACCGGCGGGGCGCACTCGAGTACGGGTGCGCCGCGCCGCTCGTCCCGTCTCGAGGCTGGGAGCGACGGGCGCTCGACGACGGGGCTCGAGGGGCGCATCGCCCCGCCGGCGTGTGCGTCTTCCCGACGGGTCGGGCCTCCCGCCCTGCGGCCGGGCCGTCTGGGATGACAGACGGCGTGACCGCGCGAGGGCTGGGCGCGGACGCGGCCGACTCGTAGCGTGGGGGCATGGCCGACGTCGCACTCTCGAACGATCCCCTCTGGCCCCGCGCGGGAGACTGGCCCGCGCCCGAGTCGCTCGCGCCCGAGGCATCCGCTCGCCTCGCCCTGCTCGGCGTGCCGGCGTGGCGCACCTCGCTCTCGCCGACCGACGCGCACACGACCCCCGCCGCCGTTCGCCAGGCGCTGCGCCGATACAGCCCGGCGCTCGTGCCGAGCCGGCAGGAGGGCCGCGACGCCGTCGACCTCGGTGAGCAGGCCGTCGTCGACGCCGGCGACATCGTCGAGCCCGACGGCCCCGAGGGGGAGACGCGCACGCGCGCCCGGGTCGCCGAACTGCTCGAGCGCGCCGAGACCGTCATGGCGCTCGGCGGCGACAACTCGGTGACGGTCGCGACCGCGCTCGGCGCCTACGGCGACCGGCTCGACACCGCCGGCCTCATCACGATCGATGCGCACTACGACCTGCGCGACGGCGTCTCGAACGGGTCGCCCGTGCGCCGCCTCGTCGAGGCGGGCCTCGATCCGCGACGCATCGTGCAGATCGGCATCGCCGACTTCGCGAACTCCGCCGTGTACGCACGCCGCGCCGCCGAGCTCGGCATCACCGTCGTCCACCGCGACGAACTGCACGGCCGCCGGCCCGCCGATGTCATGGCCGAGGCGCTCGAGATCGCCGGCGCCGCGGGCGGCCCGGTGCACCTCGACATCGACGTCGACGCCTGCGACCGCTCGGTCGTGCCCGGATGCCCCGCGTCGATGCCCGGCGGACTCGCCGCGTGGGAGCTGCGCGCCCTCGTGCGCGCCGCGGGCGGCGATGCCCGCGTCGTCAGCGCCGACCTCGCCGAGGTCGACGCGAGCGCCGACGCACCCGACGGCCGCACGGTGCGGCTCACGGCGCTCTGCGTGCTCGAGTTCCTCGCCGGCGTGGCCTCGCGCTGAGCGGGCCGGCGTCGCCCGACATCCGGCCGTAGCGCGTCGCGCCGAGGAGTGACAGGCTGAGCCTGTACTCGACCGCCGCGCGGGCGGCGGTTCCCTCGAAGGGAGTCGCGATGTCGTTCATCACCCGGGGCTTCACCGGCCGCAGCCGAGAGCGCGACGATCGGCTGCCGCCGGGGCAGACGCTCGTGCACGACTTCCCGGTGCTGTCGGCCGGGCCGACCCCCGAGGTCGACACCGCCGACTGGGAGTTCACGATCCGCACCGAACACGGCGGCCGGCGGTGGAGCTGGGACGAGTTCATGCAGCTCGAGATCGAGGATGTCACGACCGACATCCATTGCGTCACGCACTGGTCGAAGCTCGGCACGAGCTGGCGCGGTGTCTCGCTCGACACCCTGTTCGCCGAGGTCGAGACCGAGTACGACTACGTGATGGCGCACAGCTACGGCGGCTACACGACGAACGTGCCCCTCGAGGAGCTGCTCGGCGGCAAGGCCTGGGTGGCCTTCGAGTTCGACGGCGAGCCGTTGGACCCCGAGCACGGCGGCCCGGCCCGGCTGCTCGTGCCGCACCTGTACTTCTGGAAGAGCGCGAAATGGGTGCGCGGGCTCGAGCTCATGCCCACCGACGACCCCGGATTCTGGGAGCAGAACGGCTACCACCTCCACGGCGACCCGTGGAAGGAGGAGCGCTACTGGTGAGCGAGGTGCAGCAGCTCCAGGCGGCGCCCCGCACCGCGTGGCACGTCGCCGAGGTCGCCGAGACGCGGCGCGAGACGCCCACGGCCGCGCGCATCTCGCTCGACGTCGTGGGCTGGCCGGGCAACCTCGCCGGCCAGCACCTCGACGTGCGCCTCACCGCCCCCGACGGGTACACCGCGACCCGCTCGTACTCGATCGCCTCGTCGGGCGACGGCGAGCGGGTGGTGCTCGCGGTGGATCGGCTGCCCGACGGCGAGGTCTCTCCGTTCCTCGTCGACGAACTGCGCGCCGGCGACCGGCTCGAGGTGCACGGCCCGCTCGGTGCGTTCTTCGTCTGGCGGCCCCCGGCCTCCGGCGCGGTCGGGCGACCCGTGCAGCTCATCGCGGGCGGTTCGGGCGTCGTCCCGCTCGTCGCCATCGCCCGCGCGCATGCCGACGCGGGCGATGCCACGCCGTTCCGCCTGCTCTACTCGGTGCGCACGCCCGACGACGTCTTCTTCGCCGCCGAGCTCGAGGCGGCGCGGCGCGGGCCGGCGCCGCTCGAGGTCGAGTTCGTCTACACGCGGAGCGCCCCCGACGGCTCGGGCGGCCCCGTCGGCCGGATCACGCGCGAGCGCCTGGCGGCCGCGGTGATCGGGGCCGATGCCGCGCCGATCGTCTACGTGTGCGGGTCGACCGGGTTCGTCGAGCGCGTCGCCGCGTGGCTGATCGAGCTCGGCCACGACCAGGCGGCCATCCGCACCGAGCGTTACGGAGGAACCTGATGCAGCACTTCGACGGCAATCTGCTCGCGGGCCCGCTCGCCGAGGTGTTCGCGTTCGACCCGACGACGGCGCGGGCGCGCTGCAACGGCTGCGGGGCCGTCGCCGAGCTCGCGACCGCCCTCGTCTACCGCAGCGGCGCGGGCAGCGTCGCCCGCTGCCGAGGCTGCGGCGCCGTGCTGCTCAGCCTCGTCGAGGGCGACGGCCGCCGCTTCGTCAACTTCACCGGCACCGGCGCGATCGAGATCACCACGGCAGGAAGGGACGACGCATGAAGACGCTCTACCTCGTGCGACATGCCAAGTCGGACTGGGGAGACCCGTTGCTCGAGGACCACGACCGTCCGCTCAACGAACGCGGCCTGCGCGACGCCCCGGCGATGGGGCACCGCCTCGCCGAGCGGGGCGTGAACCCCGACCGCATCGTGACGAGCACCGCCGTGCGCGCTCGCAGCACCGCTCGGCTCCTCGCACGGACCCTCGGCATCGGCGACGACCACGTCGTCGAGGACGACCGGCTCTACGGGGCGACGGCGTCCCGCATCCTGAACATCGCCTCGGGGCTCGACGACGCCATCGGCACGGCGATGCTCGTCGGACACAATCCGGGCATGAGCGACGCCGTCGGCGAGCTCACCGGCGAGTGGGTCGAGCTGCCGACGTGCGCGGTCGTCGAGTGCCTGGTCGACGTCGACTCATGGGCCGAGCTCATCGAGGGCACGGGCGACCTGGCAGCGGTCGACACGCCCAAGGGCCAGCTCCGCTGACATCGGGGTGCCCGCGCGATCCGGCGAGCGGTCGACGGCCGGGATGACTCGCGCCGACGCGCCGGGCCCGCCGGCGCGGCTCAGGCGATCGGTGCGCCGGCGGCCCAGACACGGCGCACGATGGGCACGCCGGGGCGGTATGCGAGGTGCAGGTAGCTGGGGGCGTCGAGCTCGACGAGGTCGGCGCGCATGCCTGGGCGGAGCGCGCCGACGTCGGAACGGCGCAACGCCTTCGCACCGGCGGCCGTCGAGGCCCAGAGCGCCTCGGCAGGGGTCATGTTCATGTCACGCACTGCGACCGCGATGCAGAACGGCATCGAGCTCGTGAAGCACGACCCCGGGTTGCAGTCGCTCGCGAGCGCCACCGTCACCCCGGCCTCGATGAGCCTGCGCGCATCGGGGTACGGCTGCCGGGTCGAGAACTCGACGCCCGGCAGGAGCGTCGCGACGGTGTCGGACGAGGCAAGCGCCGCGACATCCTCGTCGCTCAGGAAGGTGCAGTGGTCGACCGAGGCGGCGCCGAGCTCGACCGCGAGGCGGACGCCGCCGCCCTCGCCGAGCTGGTTGCCGTGCACGCGGATGCCGAGCCCGGCGTCGCGTCCGGCCTCGAGCACCCGGCGCGACTGTTCGGGCGAGAACGCGCCCCGCTCGCAGAAGGCGTCGATCCAGCGCGAGTGCGGCGCGCACGCGTCGAGCATCTCGCCGATGACGACGTCGACGTAGGCATCGCCCGCCGCGACGGGGTCGCCGTCGAAGCGCGGGTCCTCGCGGAACTCGAACGGCACGACGTGCGCACCGAGGAAGGTGACCTCTGAGGTGACCTCGCGGGCGAGGCGTACGAGGCGCTCCTCGTCGGCGACGCTGAGCCCGTAGCCCGACTTCACCTCGAACGTCGTCGTGCCCTGCGCGTGCAGCTCGGCGACGAAGCCCGTGAGCCGGGCGCGCAGCTCGTCGTCGGTCGCGGCGCGGGTGGCGGCGACGGTCGACCTGATGCCGCCCGCCTCGTAACGGCGCCCGGCCATGCGGGCGGCGAACTCCTCGGCGCGGTCGCCGCCGAACACGAGGTGCGTGTGGCTGTCGACGAAGCCTGGGATGACGGCGCGCCCGCCCGCGTCGACGAGCTCGACGCCCGACTCGGGCGTGTGGGCGGATGCATCGGCGGCGGCGCCGACCCAGGTCACTTCGCCGTGCTCGACGAGCACTGCGGCGTCGCGCACGATGCCGAGGGGGCCGCCCTCGCGGCCGGGCTGCTCGTCATTGGTGACGAGCTCGCCGATGTTCGTGATGAGCGTGGCCCGAGGCATCCTGGTCGCCTTTCGATCGTCGTGCTGAGTTCGAGTCTCTCAATCGAGCGGGCGATCTCGGCGGCGCGATCGCGGTGCGATGCGCTGGGATCGCCCACTCGACGGAGGAGGGGAGCGGAGGAGGAGCCGCTCAGCCCTCGAGCATCGGCACGTCGACGCCGCGCTCGCGCGCGACCTCGATCGCCCGCTCGTAGCCGGCGTCGACGTGACGGATCACGCCCATGCCGGGGTCGTTCGTGAGCAGCGCCGTGAGCTTCGCCGCGGCGAGCTCGGTGCCGTCGGCGACGGAGACCTGGCCCGCGTGGATCGAGCGGCCGATGCCGACGCCGCCGCCGTGGTGGATCGACACCCAGGTCGCGCCCGACGACGCGGCGGTGAGGGCGTTGAGGAGGGGCCAGTCGGCGATCGCGTCGGAGCCGTCCTTCATGGCCTCGGTCTCGCGGTACGGCGAGGCGACCGAGCCCGAGTCGAGGTGGTCGCGGCCGATCACGATCGGCGCCTTCACCTTGCCCTCGGCGACGAGCCGGTTGAAGAGCAGGCCGGCCTTGTGGCGCTCGCCGTAGCCGAGCCAGCAGATGCGGGCGGGCAGGCCCTCGAACTCCACGCGCTCGGCGGCGGCGTCGAGCCACTTGTGCAGGTGCGCGTTCTCGGGGAACAGCTCCTTGATCGCCTCGTCGGTGACGCGGATGTCCTCGGGGTCGCCCGAGAGCGCGACCCAGCGGAACGGCCCGAGGCCCTCGCAGAACAGGGGACGGATGTACGCCGGCACGAAGCCCGGGAACTCGAACGCGCGGTCGTAGCCGCCCTTGCGCGCCTCGTCGCGGATCGAGTTGCCGTAGTCGAAGACCTCGGCGCCGGCGTCCTGGAACTCGACCATGGCCTGCACGTGGTGCGCCATCGACGTCTGCGCCTTGCGGGTGAAGCCCTCGGGGTCGTCCTGCGCGGCCTGCTTCCAGTCGGCGACCGAGATGCCCTCGGGCAGGTAGGCGAGCGGGTCGTGCGCGCTCGTCTGGTCGGTGACGACGTCGACGGTCAGCTCGCCCGCGCGGTGGCGGCGCAGGATCTCGGGGAAGACCTCGGCGGCGTTGCCGACGTAGCCGACCGACCAGCCGCGGCGCTCCTCCTTGGCCTTCAGCACCTTGGCGATCGCGGTGTCGAGGTCGGTCTCGACCTCGTCGAGGTAGCGCTTGCCGGCGCGTCGGCGCAGGCGCGTCTCGTCGCCGTCGACGATGAGGCAGGCGCCGTCGTTGAGGGTGACGGCGAGGGGCTGGGCACCGCCCATGCCGCCGCAGCCGCCGGTGAGGGTCAGCGTGCCGGCGAGGGGACCCTCGCCGTCGCGAGCCGCCGCACCGCCGAGCGCGCTGCCGCGCCCCTCGCGCTTGAGCTTCTCGCCCACGGCCGCGAAGGTCTCGTAGGTGCCCTGCAGGATGCCCTGCGAGCCGATGTAGATCCACGAGCCGGCGGTCATCTGGCCGTACATCGTGAGGCCCTCGGCCTCGAGGCGGCGGAACTCGGGCCACGTCGCCCAGTCGCCGACGAGGTTCGAGTTCGCGATGAGCACGCGGGGGGCCCACACGTTGGTGCGGAAGACGCCGACGGGCTTGCCCGACTGCACGAGCAGGGTCTCGTCGGCCTCGAGGCGCTCGAGCGTCTTCGTGATGGCGTCGAACGCCTCCCAGTTGCGGGCGGCCTTGCCCGTGCCGCCGTAGACGACGAGGTCCTCGGGGTGTTCGGCGACCTCGGGGTCGAGGTTGTTCATGAGCATGCGCAGCGGCGCCTCGGTCTGCCAGCTCTTCGCGGAGAGCTCGGTGCCGCGAGGCGCGCGGACGGTGCGCGTGGTGGTCGTTGCGTCGGTCATGATTCGATGGTCGCGCACGTGCGGCACTGCGACAACGGATGCCGCGGGGCGGGCGTCTGGGATCCCAGAACTAGCCCGTGGTGGCGTACGACTCGCCGGGAAGGCGCACGGTCACGACGAGCCCGCCGCCCGGCCGGGTCACGAGGGCGAGTTCGCCGTCGTGGGCCTCGACGATCGCCCGCACGATCGAGAGGCCGAGCCCGGCGCCCGAGCCGTTGCCCGTGCGCTCGCCGTCGAGCCGGCGGAAGGGCTCGACCAGGCGGTCGAGCTCGTACGGGGCGATCGGCCGGCCGGTGTTCGTCACCTCGAGCAGGGCCCTGCCCGAGGCATCCGTGCGCGTCGTCACCCGCACCCACCCGTCGGCGGCGAGGTTGTGCCGCACCGCGTTGTCGACGAGGTTGCGCACGAGCTGCTCGAGCAGCACCGGGTCGCCCGCCGTCGGGGCCTCGTCGGCGATGAGCTCGATCGGCGGGGCGGCGGGGTCGCCCGTCGTGCGAGCCCGCACCTCGTCGACCACGTGCTCGGCGACGTCGGCGAGATCGACGAACCGCCGTTCGCCGAGCTCGCGCTCGGAGCGGGCGAGCAGCAGCAGCCCGTCGATGAGCCGTTCGTGCCGCGCGTTCACCTCGAGCAGGGTCTCGCCGAGGAGCTTCAGGTCGGGCGAGGCGTCGGGCCGCTCGGCGGCGACCTCGATGAGGGCCCGATTGAGGGTCAGCGGCGTGCGCAGCTCGTGCGAGGCGTTCGCGATGAACCGCCGCTGCGCGTCGAACGCGGTGTCGAGGCGCGCGAGCATGCCGTCGAACGTCTCGGCGAGCTCGGTGACCTCGTCGCGCGGACCCGTGAGGTTGATGCGCTCGTGCATGCGGCGGTCGGCGTCGGGCGCGTCGGCGATGCGGCGCGCGGTCTCGGTGATCGTCGAGAGCGGGCGCAGCATGCGCCCGGCGACGAGCCAGCCCATCCATGCCGCGATCGCGCCGACCACGACGACCGCGATCGCGCCCTGGGTGATGAGGGCGCCGAGCGCCTCGTCGCGCGCCGCGCCCACGATCTTCACCGTGTACAGGTAGTTCTGCTCGGCGCCGGCGGGCGGCGTCGGCGCGGCCGGGTCGAACGAGGGCGCCTCCTCGCCCGGTGCGGTGCAGCAGTAGGAACTGCTCACGATCGACGCGTCGCCGATGAGCCGTTGCTGCACGAGCGCCCAGGTGAGCACGAGCATCACGAGGCCCGCGACGAGGAACAGCAGGCCGTAGACGACCGTCAGCCGGGCGCGCAGGGTGAGCCGGAACCGTCTCATCGGATGCGATACCCCACGCCGGCCTCGGTCTCGATGATCGAGGCATCGCCGAGCTTGCGGCGCAGCTTCAGGATGGTGATGCGCACGACGCCCGTGAACGGGTCGATGTTCTCGTCCCACGCCTTCTCGAGCAGCTGCTCGGCGGACACGTATGCGCCGTCGGCGCGCAGCAGCTCGACGAGCACCGCGAACTCCTTCTTCGACAGCGGCACGTACCGGCCGTGGCACACGACCTCGCGGTGGTGGGTGTCGACCCGCACGCCGGCGCGCTCGAGCACGGGCGGCGCGGCGGGCCGAGAACGCCGGCCGAGCGCCTCGACGCGCGCGCCGAGCTCGGCGAACGCGAACGGCTTCGGCAGGTAGTCGTCGGCGCCCATCGCGAGGCCCGCCACCCGGTCGTCGACCGTGCCGGCCGCGGTGAGCATGAGCACGCGCGTCGGCATCTCGGCGGCGGCGATGTGGCGGCACACGTCGTCGCCGTGCACGACGGGCAGGTCGCGGTCGAGCACGACGAGGTCGTAGTCGTTGACGTCGACCCGTTCGAGCGCGCTGCCGCCGTCGCCGACCACGTCGACCGCGTGCGCCGCGTTCCGCAGCCACTCGGCGACGGCACCGGCGAGCAGCGGCTCGTCCTCCGCGACCAGGATGCGCATCTGCCCATTGTCGCCGGTCGGCGCGTTACCGGGGCGTTAGCGCGCACGGTCACGACCGGGAAACGGCGGCTGGGGTGTGCTGGGCAGACCCGGGGCCGCGGCGGCCCCGCTCGACGGAAGGACCTCGGATGCCTCGCCCCAGCCGGCTCGCGACCCCGATGCTCGGCGTGCTCGTCGTCACCGCGGCACTCCTGCTCGCCGGGTGCACGGCCGACGCGCCGCCGTCGGTCGCGTCGCTCGACGACCCGGATGCCCCGGGCATCGCCGGCCTCGCGTCGACGACCGAACCGGCGCTCGATCTCGACGGCGACCCCCGCGGCCTCAGCGAGTGCATGGCCGAGCAGGGGGTGCCGATCCCGATGCCGACGCAGGACGGACATTCGTTCACGTACCGGTACCCCGAGGGCGTGCCCATCGAGGAGGTCGACGAGGCGCTCGCCGCCTGCGCCCGCTTCATGCCGGGCGCCGGCGCCCCGCCCGAGCACGACCCCGAGCAGCTCGCACGGCTGCGGGAGCTCGCCGAGTGCATGCGCGAGCACGGGGTCGACGACTACCCAGATCCGCGTCCCGACGGCGTCATCGACATCCCGCCCGGGAGCCCGATCGATCCGACCGCCCCCGACTACCTCGCCGCCCAGGCGGCCTGCGTGCACAGCGACCGCTGACACGCCCACACGAAAGGACTCGACATGTTCCGCACACATCGGCGGGAGGCATCCCTCTCGGTCGTCATCGCCCTCGCGGCCGCGCTGGCACTGGCCGGCTGCACACCCGCGGCGTCGGGGGTCGCCTCGCTCGACGGCGACCCGCAGGCGCAGCAGTCGTCGCCACCGGGCGGCGACGACGGTGACGGCGGCGGCGGGGGCGACGGCGACCAGGTGGCGTTCGCCGAGTGCATGCGCGAGCACGGCATCGACATGCCCGACCCCGACACCGAGGACGGCGGGTTCGCGATCGCGATCCCCGAGGGATCCGATCCCGACGAGGTCGACGCGGCGATGGAGGCCTGCAAGGAGTTCATGCCGAACGGCGGCGAGATGCCGAAGCCGAACGCCGAGCAGCTCGCCCAGATGCGCGAGTTCTCCGAGTGCATGCGCGACGAGGGCATCGAGGGATTCCCCGACCCGAGCGCCGACGGCGGCCTCCGGATCGACTCGGACATGGGTTTCGACCCCGAGAGCGACGAGTTCCGCGAAGCCCAGGAGAAGTGCGGCGAGTCGATGCCGAAGCCCAAGGGCGAAGACGGCGGGCCGGCGACGAGCGAAGGCGGCGAGTCGTGAGCACGCGGGCACGACTCGGCTGGATCGGGCTCGGCCTGCTCGCCGTGGCGGGCGTGGGAGTGACCGCGGCGGCCGCGAGCGGGTTCGGGTTCGCCCCGGCCGCCGCGACGCCCGCGCCGGCCGCCCCCGAGACGGGCGAGGTCACGCGGGGCGACCTCATCGCGACGACGACGGAATCGGGCGAGCTCGCGAACGCGGGCGAGACCGTGCTGCGCGCCGACGGCGGCACCCTCACGTGGCTGCCCGCGGCCGGCGCCGTCGTCGAGCGCGGCGGTCAGCTCTACCGGGTCGACGACGCACCCGTCGTGCTGCTCGTCGGGGCGATGCCCGCCTACCGGGTGCTCGCGCCGGGAACCTCGGGCGCCGACGTGCGCCAGTTCGAGGAGAACCTCGCCGCGCTCGGCTACACGGGCTTCGACGTCGACGACGACTACACGTGGGCCACCGCCGACGCGGTCGAGGACTGGCAGGAGGCGCTCGGCGTCGACGAGACCGGCACGGTCGAGCCGTCGCGCATCCACTACGCGGGCGGATCGGTGCAGGTGACCTCGGTCGCGGCCGCCGTCGGCGACGCGGCCGCAGGCGAGGTGCTCACGACCGCGAGCACCGACCGCGTCGTGCAGGTCGACCTCGACGAGACGGATGCCGCGTACGCAGTCGTCGGCGCGGTCGTCGAGGTCGCGCTGCCCGACGGAACGACGTTCCCCGCCACGGTCACCTCGGTCGAGACCGTCGTGATCCCCGGTGAGGACCCGCCCATGGGCAACGGCGACACGACCGTGCTCCGGGTCACCGCGACCCCCGACGACCCGGCCGCCGTCGGTGCGGCCGGCGGGTCTACCGCCGAGGTGGCCTTCACCGCCGAGACCCGCGAGGGCGTGCTCAGCGTGCCCGTGACGGCGCTGCTCGCGCTCGCCGAGGGCGGCTACGCCGTCGAGGTCGTGCGCGGCGACGGCACCGAGCTCGTCGGCGTCGAGACGGGGCTGTTCGCCGACGGGCGGGTCGAGGTCGCCGGCGCCGGCATCGCCGAGGGCGACACGGTGGTGGTGGCGTCGTGAGCGCGATCGTCGAGCTTCAGGCCGTCGGCAAGTCGTACGACGGCGTCACCGCGCTCCGTGGCGCGAGCCTCTCGATCGACGCGGGCGAGTTCACGGCGATCGTCGGGCCCTCGGGGTCGGGCAAGTCGACCCTGCTGCAACTCATCGGCACGCTCGACCGCCCGACCGAGGGCGTCGTGCGGGTCGACGGCCACGACACCGCGCAACTCACCGACCGGCAGCTGTCGGGCCTGCGGGCGCACCGCATCGGGTTCGTCTTCCAGCAGTTCCACCTGGCGGCCGGCGTGCCCGCGATCGACAACGTCGCCGAGGGCCTGCTCTACCAGGGCGTCGGCACCGCGAAGCGGCGTGAGCTGGCGGGGGAGGCGCTCGAACGCGTCGGCCTCGGGCACCGGCTGCGCCATCGTCCGCACGAGCTGTCGGGCGGTGAGCGCCAGCGCGTGGCGGTCGCCCGTGCGATCGCGGGGCGCCCTGGCATCGTGCTCGCCGACGAGCCGACGGGCAATCTCGACTCGGCCTCCGGCGGCGAGGTGATGGGCCTGCTCGAGGGACTCAACCGCGAGGGCACGACCGTCGTCGTGATCACGCACGACCACGACATCGCGGCCCGGGCGCGGCGACGCATCGCCCTGCGCGACGGGGAGGTGCAGCCGTGAGCCGGCGTGCGCCCGAGGCATCCGGCCGGAAGGTGCCGCCCGCACCTGCGGAACCGCGGTCACCCGCGGAGCTGCCCGCACCCGCGCGCCTGCGCGCGGGCGACGTGCTCCGCGTCGGCGGCGCGGGGCTGCGGGCACGGCCCCTGCGGGTCGTGCTGTCGGCCCTCGGCATCGCGATCGGCATCGCCGCGATGATCGCGGTCGTCGGCATCTCGAGCTCGAGCCGCGCCGAGCTCGAGCGGCAGCTCGACCGGCTCGGCACCAACCTCCTGGCCGTGGCGCCGGGCAACGACCTCTTCGGCGAGGCCGCCACGCTGCCCGACGAGGCGCCCGCGATGATCGAGCGCATCGGACCGGTGACCGACGTCTCGGCGCTCGGAACCGTCGAGGCGAAGGTGTACCGCAACGAGTTCATCGACCCGAACGAGTCGGGCGGCATCGCCACCTACGCCGTCGACCTCGACATGCCCGAGACCGTCGGCGCCGAACTGGCCGACGGCGACTGGCTCAACGCCGCGACCGAGCGCCATCCGGTCGTCGTGCTCGGGTCGGCCGCCGCCGAGCTGCTCGGCATCGACCGGGCCGGCGCCGACGTGCGGGTGCTCATCGGCGGCGAGTGGTTCACGGTCGCGGGAATCCTCGCGCCCGTGCCGCTCGCGACCGAGCTCGACACCGCGGCGCTCATCGGCTGGCCGGTCGCCGAGGCGCTGCTCGACTTCGACGGGCACCCGACGGCCGTCACGGTGCGCACCGACGAGGACGCCGTCGACGCCGTGCGCGACGTGCTCGCCGCGACCGCGAACCCGACGAGTCCCAACGAGGTGCAGGTCTCGCGCCCCTCCGATGCGCTCGTGGCGCGGGCGGCGGCCGACCAGGCGTTCACGGGGCTGCTCGTCGGGCTCGGGGCGGTGGCCCTGCTCGTCGGCGGCGTCGGCGTCGCGAACACGATGGTGATCTCGGTGCTCGAACGCCGTGGTGAGATCGGCCTGCGCCGATCGCTCGGTGCGACGCGCGGGCACATCCGCGCGCAGTTCCTCACCGAGTCGCTGCTGCTCGCGCTCGTCGGCGGGGCGGCCGGGGTGATCGTCGGCGTCGTCGCGACGACCGTGTACTCGCTGCTGCAGGGCTGGCCGACGCTCGTGCCGATCTGGGCCTCGGTCGGCGGGTTGCTCGCGACCGTCGTCGTCGGCGTGGTCGCGGGGCTCTACCCGGCCATCCGGGCGTCCCGGCTCTCGCCGACGGAGGCGCTCGCGACGGCGTGAAGGCCTCGCCGTCGGCGGGGGCCGGCGTGCGGGATGGGAACAGCCCCCGGGCCTGGTCGGCCCGGGGGCTGTTCGGTGGTGCGGGATGCCGCGGGCCCGGTCGTGCGGCTCTCGGACGCGCGGCGCTGTCGCCGGTCGACGCCGTCGGCGAGCCTGCGTGGCCGGCCTCGACGACCGAAGCCCGAGGATCAGCCGAGTTCGATGCCGCGTGCGGCCATGAACGGGATCGCGTCGACCGCGCTGCCGTCGATGCGCACCTCGAAGTGCAGGTGGCAACCGGTCGATGCGCCGGTCGAGCCGACGGCACCGATGAGCTCGCCTGCTTCGACCTTCTGGCCGGGGGTCACGAGGATGCCGCCGTCGATGAGGTGCGCGTACCCGGTCGAGATGCCCGACCCGTGGTCGATGAGCACCCAGTTGCCGTACGTGCCGTTCGCGCGGGCCTCGACGACCGTGCCGCTCGTCGCCGCGTAGACGGGGTTGCGGCAGCCCGTCGCGAGGTCGGTGCCGCGGTGGAAGTCGTTGACGCCCGCCAACGGCTTGTCGGGGCGGGGGCCGAACCCGTCGGTGAGGTTGCCCGTGACCGGCAGCGACCAGCCCTGGTCGCTCAGCTGGCCCGAGTCCGTCGGCAGCGTCTCGATGAACGCGACGCTCGACGACGCGACGCGCGTCTTCAGGCCGGAGAGCGCGGCTCGCGCAGCGGTGACGGCGTCTTGCGCCCGCTCGACCTTGCGCTCGGCCGCCTCGACGTCGATCGCCTCGACGTCGGCCCAGGCCTCGTCGGCGCGTTCCTGCGCGGCATCGGCTTCGGCGTCGCGCTTCGCGGTGATCTCGAGCAGCTGTTCGGTGTCGCCGGCGATCTCGCTGACGCGGGCGACGCCGCCGAGCCCGGCGAGCAGGTCGTGCCCCGAGCCGAACGCGGCCTCCATGGAGTTCAGCGAGGCGTTGCCGCCCTTCGACGCCGCGACGTATACGGCCGCCGCGGCGTCGGCCTTCTCGCGCGCCTGCTCGGCGAGCGACTGCATGTGCTCGGCGATGCCGCGCGCGACCTCGCGCGTGGAGCGGACCGCGGCGAGGTCGGCCTCTGCGTCGCGGAGCGCGGCGACCGCCCGGTCGAGCTTCGCCCGTGCCTGCAGCATCGGACCGACGCTCGAGTCGACCCCGCTCGAGATGCGGGCGAACGGTCCGTCGCCGATGAGCACGACGGGCGCGCGCGGCGACGTCGTCGGGGCGCCGGTCGTGGGAGTCGTCGGCGTCGGCGTGCCGGTCGGCGTCGGCGTGTCGGTCGGAGTGGGCGTCGGCGTCGGAGTGGGAGTGGGAGTCGGCGTCGGCGTCGGAGTGGGAGTCGGCGTCGGAGTGGGAGTCGGCGTCGGAGTGGGCGTCGGGGTGGGCGTGGGAGTCGGCGTCGGGGTGGGCGTCGGCTCGGGGGTCGGCGTCGGCGTGGGAGTGGGCGTGGTGGTCGGGTCGTCCGTCGGCGTTCCCTCGCCGTCGGTCGCCCCGGTGTCGCCCCCGCTCGTGCCGTCGCCGGTCTCGGTCGTGCCGCCATCGGCCGGCGCGGGATCGCTCGCCGGGTCGCCCTCCGCCGCGGTCGTGTCGGTCGTCGCCTCGACCGTGCTCGTCGCGTCGGCGGTACCGGTCGCGTCGGTGCCCGTGGCGTCGGTGCCCGTCGCGTCGGTGGTCGTGCTGGTCGCCTCGACCGGAGCCGCCTCTTCGGCGATCGCCGGGGTCATGCCCCCGACCCCGATCAGCACCGCCACCGCGGCGGCCGCGATCGCAGTACCGCTGGGGCGCGTACGTCGCGCGCGAAGCGGGTCGTGCTGGATCAAGGCGAAGCGGTGGGGCATCAGGGTTCCGTCCGGTCGTCGGTTTCGGGGCCGACGAACCCCAGTCTCGCATCCGTCCGGGTGGGGCACAACCGGTCAGTTCACAGGCTTCGTGCCCTCTTCGGGGGAGACTTCGCACCCTTCTCAGGGCGGAGCGCGGGCGCGGGCGACGTTTTCATCCCCTCCTTGCAGCGGTGACGGCGCGTCGCCGCACCGGTCCTGAACCGACGAGGGCCGCCTGAAGGGCCGGGCATGCGGGCGAACGCAGAACGGGCCGACGCGGCTGCATCCGGAACTGATGCGACCGCGCCGGCCCTCCGGCGTCGGCGGGGACTCCGGTCAGTCGAGGTGACCGGCGACCGACGCCGCCTCGGCCGCGACGCGGCCGCTCGCCACCGCGGCGGCGATGGCTTCGATCTCGGGCGAGAGGAAGCGGTCGGGGCCCGGGCCCGCACCGAGCGACTCGGTGAGCGCGATGACCGCGCCGGTCGGGGCGCCCGGCTCGAGCGGAGCGCGCAGGGCGAGGCCGCGGGCGGCCGTCATGACCTCGATCGCGAGCACGCGGGCGAGGCCGTCGACGGCGCGGCGCAGCTTGCGAGCCGCTGCCCAGCCCATCGACACATGGTCCTCCTGCATGGCCGACGAGGGGATCGAGTCGACCGAGCTCGGCACCGCGAGGCGCTTCATCTCCGAGACGATGCCCGCCGCGGTGTACTGCGCGATCATGAGGCCCGAGTCGACGCCGACCTCGTGCGCGAGGAAGGGCGGCAGCCCCTGGTTGCGCGCCCGGTCGAGGAAGCGGTCGGTGCGGCGCTCCGACATCGACGCGACATCCGCCGCGGCGATCGCGAGGAAGTCGAGCACGTAGGCGACGGGGGCGCCGTGGAAGTTGCCGTTCGACTCGACCCGGCCGTCCTTCGTGAGCACGGGGTTGTCGACGGCGCTCGCGAGCTCGGCCTCGGCGACGCCGACCGCGTGCGCGACGGTGTCGCGTGCGGCGCCGTGCACGATCGGGGCGCAGCGCAGCGAGTAGGCGTCCTGCACGCGGCCGTCTTCGGGACCCTTGTGCGAGTGCACGATCGGCGAGTCGGCGAGGAGCTTGCGGAAGTTCGACGCCGAGATCGCCTGGCCGCGCTGCGGGCGGAGGGCCTGCAGGTCGGCCGCGAACACGGCGTCGGTGCCCATGAGGCCCTCGACGCTCATCGAAGCTGAGATGTCGGCCGTGGTGAGGAGCATCTTGAGGTCGGTGATGGCGAGGGCGAGCATGCCGAGCATGCCGTCGGTGCCGTTGATGAGGGCGAGGCCCTCCTTCTCGCCGAGGTGGAGGGGGGCGATGCCCGCCGCCGAGAGCGCTGCCGAGGCATCCACGAGCTCGCCCGACGCGTCGCGCACGTCGCCCTCGCCCATCGCGACGAGCGCGCAGTGGGCGAGCGGGGCGAGGTCGCCCGAGCAGCCGAGCGAGCCGTACTCCCGCACGACGGGGGTGATGCCCGCGTTGAGGATCGCCGCGTACGTCTCCGCGGTCTCGCGGTGCACGCCCGTGCGGCCGGTCATGAGGGTCGAGAGGCGGAGCAGCATGAGGGCGCGCACGACCTCGCGCTCGACCTCGGCGCCCGAGCCCGCGGCGTGCGAGCGCACGAGGCTCGCCTGCAGCTGGGCGCGGCGGTCGGCGGCGATGAAGGTCGTGGCGAGCGCACCGAAGCCCGTCGAGATGCCGTAGTGCGGGTTCGGGTCGGCGGCGAGGCCGTCGATGATCTCGCGGCTCGCGGCCACCTCGGCGAGGGCGGCCGGGTCGAGCACGACGGGGGCACCGTGGCGGGCGACCGCGACGACGTCGTCGATGCTCAGGCCGGCGATGCCGACGGTGACGGCGGTGGGGGTCGAGGACGCGTTGCTGCTCATGCTCATATTCCACAACGGGGACGACGCGCGCGGGAGGCCCGATCGAGGGTGGCTGTCTGGCATCCCGGACGATACGCTGGGCGCATGGCGACTTCGAAGGTGCCGGCCGCCGACCAGACGCTCGCGATCCTCGCCCATCTGGCGTCGCAACGCGGCCCGGTGCCCGCCGCGACCATCGCCCAGGCGCTCGAACTGCCGCGCTCGACCGTCTACCACCTGCTCGCCGTCATGCAGGAGCGCGGCTTCGTCGTGCACCTGCCCGAGGAGCGGCGCTACGGCCTCGGCATCGCCGCGTTCGAGCTGTCGAGCGGCTTCAGCCGGCAGCAGCCGCTCGCCCGGCTCGGCGGCCCGCTCGTCGCGTCGCTCGTCGACCGCATCGGCGAGAGCGGGCACCTCGCCGTGCTGCACGGGCGCGACGTGCTCTACCTGGTCGAGGAGCGGGCGCCCCGTCGCCCCTCGCTCGTCACCGACGTGGGCGTGCGCCTCCCGGCGCACCTCACCGCGACCGGCCGCGCGATGCTCGCGGCGCTGCCGCCGGCGCAGTTGCGCGCGCTCTACCCCGACCGGGCGGCGTTCGCGTGGCGCGGCGACCCCGAGGCATCCGGCACGTGGCGGTACTCGCTGCTCAAGCAGGTGCTGCACGGCGTGCGCGAGGCGGGGTTCGCCGGCGAGGACGGCGAGGTCACCGAGGGCCTCGCCTCGGTGGGCGTGGCCGTGCTCGACCACGTCGGCTGGCCGGCCGCGGCGATCGCGGTCACCTACCGGGCCGACTCGGATGCCGCGGCGCGAGCCGAGGAGATCACCGGCGCCGTCCGTGCGGCCGCGGGGGAGCTGTCGCGCCGCATCGGCGCGGCCCGCTGAGCCGGCCGTTCGACCGCCGACCTCCGCGAGTCGCCGGAAAGTGTCGGAAACCGCGGCGCGAAGCGCATCTTCTGGCAACTGGGGCTGGCGAGTGACGGGGCGGGCCGTCAGATGAGCCCGGCCCGGCGTCCCCACGCGACGGCCTCGCCACGCCCGCGCACCCCGAGGCGCCGGTAGATGTTCGAGGTGTGGTGCATCGTCGTCTTCGGCGCGACGACGAGCCGCTCGGAGATCTCTTTGTTGCTCATGCCGGCGGCGAGCAGTACGAGGATCTCGAACTGTCGCGGCGTGAGCAGGGTCTGCTCGGGCGGCTGCGGGTTCGCCGTCGCGTCGGCGAAGTCCAGGGACTCCTTCGTGATGCGCGCCCAGCTCCACGCCGCCCCCTCGCCGCAGGCGCGGGCGAACGCTTCGTCGCCGAGTACGGCGCGCACCTGTTCGATCGTGGCGTCGTAGAGCGCGCGATTGGCGCCGATGATCGCCCGCCGCACCAGGTCGGCGTGATCCGCGATCGCCCCGTGCAGCCGGGCGGCGAGCTGCGGTTCACCGCCGACCGCCGCGATCACGACGGTGGTCATCACGCCGATGCCGAGGCCTGCGGGCAGCCCGATCGCCGCTGCGGCGCGCAGGCCCGCGGCCGTGGTCCGCGCCGCCGTCGCCGGGTCGTGCTCGAGGAGGCATTGCGCCGCGACGCCGTAGGCGGGGCCGAGCAGCGATCGACGGCGCGGCAACCGGTCGACGAGGAGCGCGAGATCCTGCGCCGAGGGCCGGATCACCGGCACGTTCGCCGTGCCGGCGGGCAATTGATGGAACATGAGCGCCGACTGTACGGCCGGCAGGAGCAGGTCGTGGCGACGGGCCACGCTGTACGCGCGCGCGGCGAGCCGCCCAGCCTCGTCGAAACGGCCCTCGACGTGCGCGATCATCGCCGCGAGGAGCTCGAAATGGGCGAGCGCGATCGGGCGGCCGTGCCGTGTCGCGAGCGCGATCGCCTGGTCGGCGTGTGCCCGGGCCTGGTCGAGATGACCGATCGTCCTCGCCGAACCGATCGACTGCGACAGGCATTCGAGACTGACGTCGACATCGCCGAGCTCGGCGGCGGCGTCGACGAGCGCCCGCAGGTCGGCGGCGATCGCGTCGGCGTCGGTTCCGGGATCGACCGACTCGAAGCGACGGCGGAGCCGATACGCCTCGAGGAGCAGCAGCAGTCGCGCGGGAGCGCCCGTGGCGCCGAGCGCGTCCCAGTCCATTCCCTCGACGACCAGATCGAGCAGCCCGCCGTCGGCGTTCAGGCCTCCGTACTCGGCACCGTGCATCGACAGGGCGAGCACCAGCTCACCGGCTCCCGTCGCCGGGTCGGCAGCGGTCGTCGCCTCGGCGCCGTCACCGGCGAGTCGCCATGCGGCCGCGCGGAGATCGCGCTCGCGGCGGGCGAGGACCGCGTGCCAGTGCTCGGCAGACGCGTCGTCGGCGAGGCCGATCAGGAGCGCGGCGGACGCATCGCGCGCGCAGGCGCGCAGCGCGGCGAGATGGTCGGCGCCCGGGCCTGCGCCGCGTTCCTCGAGCAGTTCGCGATGCGGTCGGCGCAGGCGGAAGAGCGTCTCGGGGGCAGCCCGGTCGGCATCGACGAGGTCGCGATCGACGAGACCCGGGAGGCCGCCGACGACTCTGGCAGGGACCGCGTCGGAGAGCTCGGCGAGCGTGCACCAGTCCACGAACCCGGCCAAGCGCTCGGCGAGGCGGAGCTCGGTCGCGCTCAGGCCGTCGAGGCTGTGGACGACGTCTGCGCGGACGGTCGCCCGGTCTGGATCGCGCCCGGGCGCGTCGAGCACCTCTGCCACCGGGCGGTCGCGCAGGGCGCCGATGAGGTCGGGCAGCGACAGTGCGGCCGTGCGGTGGGCGGCGAGCTCGATCGCGGGGGGCCAGTACTCGAGCAGCTCGCACAGCGTGGCGATGTCGGCGGCGTCCGCATCGGCATCGAACGCGCGACCGCTCGCGGTCGCAGTCGTGACGAAGAGCGCCGCTGCGGCGTCGCCGGTCAGTCGAGGCATCCTCAGCACCCCTGACCCAAAGATAGGGCAAACGCCCGATTGCCGGACAGGTACCGGAGCAGTTGCGTTGGGGCATGAGCCCCAAGCATCGTCTTCTCGCGATCGTCGCGGCGGTCGCCCTCCTCGCCGGCGTCGGCCTCGCGCCCGCCTCGATCGCGTCGGCGATGCCGCCGCAGGCCAGTGACCTGGTGCCGCCGATCATCGCCAACACCGAGAGCGGCATCCTGCGGGACCTGCCGACGAAGTACTACCAGGCCGTCGAGGACTTCGAGAACCAGGCGATCGCCGACGTGCTGGAGACCCATTCGCTGCCCGACGGCGATGCGAACGCCGTGCGCGCGTGGGGTCGCGACGCCGTGCGCGCGCAGGAGTTCATGAACCTGCTGGGCATCATCGCGAAGCCGGCCGCCGAGCGGACGGCGGGCGAGGCGCTCGTCCACGAATGGTTCCAGGGCGTCTACCAGCAGCAGCTCGTCGCGCAGGCCCAGGCCGCGCTCGACCAGTACCTCGAGTGGTCGGGCCTGACGCTCGAGACGATCTCGCTCGACCCCATGCCGCTCCTGCCCGACGGCGGCGGGTACTGCGACTTCCACCCGCCGAAAGCGCTCGAGGAGGGCACCGGCGAGTTCGGCGGCGTCTATGACCCGAGCCTGCTGCCGCAGTGCCAGGACTCGAGCGGCACCACGGTCGCCTGCCAGCTCGGGCCCACCGGATGCCCCGTGCCGTGGCCGACGGTCGAGCAGTTCGAGCAATGGGGTCGCTACCTCTCGCAGGAGGACCTGTGGGAGGACCCGGTGTTCCCGAACCTCGCGCTGGAGTCGTCGGTCGGCGTCGGTCTCGCCGCGGGGATGGTGGCGACCGGAGCGACGACGGCCGCCGCACGCGCCTACATGGCGGCGACCGAGAGCTCCACCAATTTGTTCGCCAAGGTGTTCCCATACGCCGGGCGAGCGGGTCTCAAGGCGACCACGGAAGGGCTCAAGCAGGTGCCCAAGTTCGCGACGACGGCGGCTCGCACCTCAGCGGGAGTGATCCGCGCCGGCGGGGTGGCGTTCGTCGTCGGCACGATCATCACCGCCCTCATCACGATCGCACTCGAGTCGTACACGATCTACGAGCACCAGCAGATCCCGATCACGCTCAAGAAGTCGCTCGCCGATGCGAAGGCGACCCCGCCCGACCTCGCCGCCGTGGCCTCGAAGGAGTCCGGCGTCGGCGCGCTGATGACGACGTTCCTCTCGACCACGCAGATCGACGTCGACTTCGACTGCCAGCTCGAGAACGACTGGAACCCCTACTCGGCCTTCCCGTGTGCGAACGCCCCGGATCCGGCGCCGCCCGCAGAGGACGATGCCGCCTTCTGGGTCTCGACCGAGGCCGACGGGGTGACCTCGGGCCGCTTCGCCGACATGATCTACACGGTGAACCCCCTCGACTCGCAGGACTCGTTCACGCTCAACGAGCGGTCGAGGGCGTCGGGGGAGGGCTGGTTCGTGGTGACGAAGTACGACGGCAGCCTGCCCGAGAACGTCGACGCGCCGACGACTCCCGGAGCGACGCTGCAGACCCTGCGGCTCTACTACCGCGACTGGGACGGCGCAGGCAAGGTCGCCGAGCGGGTCGTGGTGGACGGCGCCCCCATGTTCGCGATCTCCTCGCTCGACAGCGCGGACGTCGGCGGGTGCACGACCGCACCGGCCGACGGAGGGACGCCCCTCTGCCTGACCGACACGCTCCGGTACGTGCAGCCCGACGGCGCCAAGGTCTCGGCGCGCATCGTCGCCGCCGGTGCGGCCGGGCCGAAGGTGAGCGCGGTCGTGCCCGCCCGGGTGATCGCCGGTGAGCTGTTCGCCCTGTCGGCCACCGCCGAGGCCACGTTCGGCACGCCGCCCTTCACCTACAGATGGGTCGTCGCCGGCAGTCAGCGCCTCGGACCCGCGGTGTCGGTCTCTTCGCAGTACGCGGGCAATGTGGCAGTCTACCTCGAGGTGGCCGACGCGCAGGGCAACACGACCGCACAGACCTATCCCGTGCTCGCGGCGCAGAAGACGACCGTGACCGTGAAGACGTGGCCGGCCGGCGACGTTCCCTACGGCGGCACCCGGCAGGTGTGGGCCGCGATCAGTCCGCTCAAGGCGCAGGGCACGCAGTGCACGTGGAACCAGCAGACCGGTGAGCTCGGGTGCACCAGTCCCGCCGGTGCGGTGCAGTTCTACGTCGACGGGCGTCCCCTCGGCGACCCGGTGCAGGTCACGCAGAACTACCTCGAACCGTGCTTCACCGGCGGCGGGTGCCCGTGGACGTGGGGCGACAACGTCGCCTACGCCCCGGCCATCGCGCTCCCGACGACCGGCATGGCGACGGGAAGCACCCACGAGGTGACCGCCGTCTATTACGGCGACGAGAAATTCGTCGGCGCGACGAGCCAGACGCTCGATCTCGCGATCGTGAAGGCGACGCCGGTCGTGACGCTGACCTCGGGATCGACGTACCCGAGCCCCGACACGCCCGTGACGCTGACCGCGAAGGTGCAGGCGGCCGACGGCTCCCGGGGCGTGCCGACCGGCACGGTGCAGTTCCTCGAGGGGAACTCGCTCGCCCCGCTTGCGCCGCCCGTGACGGTCGACTCGGCCGGCAACGCGACCCTGACCGACGTCGAGCTGAAGTTCGTCAACTCGCTCGCCGTGCGGTACCTCGGCGACCAGAACTTCGCTGAGGCCGTGAGCGGCGTGACGCCGATCCGCTTCCCCGTCGCGACGAGCGCGACCGTCGACCCGGCCTCGAGCACGGTCCTCGCCGGGTCGCAGGTCGACCTGTCGGTCACCCTCCTCGATGAGCTCGGCGATCCGTTCGCCGGTGCCCCCGTCACGGTGTCGCCCGGCGGGCACACCGTGACGACCGACGCACACGGCGTCGCGAGCGTCTCGGTCACGTCCGACGAGATCGGGGAGGTCACGTACACGGTCGACTCCGGGTCCGCCACCGGGCTGGGCTCGGCGACGGTGCTCTACGGCAGCATCCCGATGGTCGATGACGCGGATGCCGCGGCCGAGGTCGGGGTGCCCTTCACTCGCGCGCTGAGCGCCGAGGGCGTGCCCGCCCCGACCATCTCGGTCGGCACCCTGCCCGACGGGCTGTCGTTCGACGCCTCGACGGGCGAGGTGACCGGCACGCCGACCGGGGCGGGAACGACCGAGTCGCCGATGACGGCGACGAACGCGCTCGGCTCCGCGAACGCGACGCTGTCGCTCACCGTGCACCCGGCCGTGGCGATCACCACGACCGCCCTGCCGGGCGGCACCGCGACGCTGCCGTACGAGGCGCTCGCCGAGGCCGGCGGGGGGCTCGCCCCGTTCGCCTGGTCGGCCGATGGACTGCCCGACGGCCTTGTGCTCGACGCCTCGACCGGCGCGATCACCGGATCGACGACGGCGGAGGGCGCGACCGAGGTCGTGCTGCACGTCACCGACGCGCTCGGGGGCACCGACTCGATCGCGCTCGAGCTCGTCCTCGCGCCGAAGCCGCGGCCCGACCTCGAGGTCGGCCTCTCGGTCGGCCGCCTCGTCACGGGGCAGACGGCGCGGTACGCCGTCGCCGTCGAGAATGCGGGCAACGCTGTGGCGAAGGCGCCCGTCGTGGTCAGGACGACCCTCGACCGCGGGCTCCGGTTCGTCGGCCTCGCGAGCAGCGGCTGGAGCTGCACGAGCGCGCGCCAGGTCGTGACCTGCACCCGCCAGGGCGACGTCGCGGCCGGCGCGGTCGCGACGCTCGAGCTCGACGTGCGGGTCATCACGAGACCGGGCTCGGTCACGACGGACGTCACGGCGGTGCCCGTCGCCGACGAGATCGACACCGTCGACAACCTGACCGCCCTCACCTCGGAGGTCGTGAAGCGGCGTGGCTGAACCTCGGTAGCGTGGCGGTATGACGGCATACGAGGTACTGGAGATCGGCGCGCTCGACGAATGGCGCTCGCATTACGGCGGATTCCGCCCCGACAGCTCGCGCGACGGGCGCCGGGTCGTCGACCACGACCTCGAGATGCAGTACATCGGGCTCACGGCGAACGCCCTCGAGCCCGGCGAGGAGGCCGGCTACTGGCACACGCACGCGCGCATCGAGGAGCTCTACGTCTTCCTCTCGGGGCGCGGGCAGATGGGTCTCGACGACGAGGTCGTCGAGGTCGGCCCCGGCACGGTCGTGCGCGTCGGCCAGGACGTCGCCCGCACGTGGCGCTGCGCGCCCGACGGCACCGAGCAGCTGCGCTGGCTGTGCATCCGCGCCGGTGGCTCCGAACTGCCGCACCTGCCCGACGACTCGGCGCGGCTGCCCGAGAAGCCGATGCCCTGGGGCGACTGACCCGGCCGTCGGTCGAGTGGCGGAGCGCATCGGGACCACGGACGTGCCGATGGTCTCGATGCGCGCTTCGGGCTACTCGGTCGACGGGCGCTGCCGGTGCAGCCAGCGGTGCAGCATGCGGGTGACCCACGGCAGCACCCAGTACGTCATGATCGGCGTCAGGATGAGCGTCGACACGAGCGATCGGAGCCAGATCGGCAACCCGTCGAAGCCCGGCAGGGGTGCGACGAGGTACGAGAAGACGAGGTTCACCGGGAAGAAGCCGACCCAGATGGCGACGGCCTGCTTCCAGCGCGGCGGTGCGAACGGCACGGCGGCCTCGAGGTCGATGCCGCCCGAGGCATCCGTCGCGGGAATCGAGCCGGTGGCCGGATCGTCGAACCAGCCCTCGATGCCCGTGCGGCGCTTCGACCGCTCGCTGCGCACGAAGCCCTCGCCCATCGAGAGCCACCACGCGCGTTCGTCCGAGCGCTCCCACGACTCGAGGGTCTCCTCGCTCGCGAAGCGGTAGAGCATGTGCCAGACCTGCGACGACTCGCCGGCGCGCACCCATCCGGAACCGAGGAAGCCCGGGTACTTGTTCGCGAGGTTCACGCCGGTCTGCACCCAGGCGGTCGCCTCCGAGATGCGCGACGGGTCGACCTCGCGCCGGATCGACACGGTGATGGGTTCGGACATGCTGCTGGTTCCTCGCGGGCTTCTGGCCGGGGTGGGATGGGTCGGTCGGCGACGACGGGGTGCGGTCGCGCCGGTAGTCGAGTGTAGTTCGAGGATGTTTCGAGATCGTGTCGTGCGCCGCGCGGGCGGTCCACCCGCCGATAGCGTGGTCGCGTGATCCGACTCCTCTGCTTCGCACTGCTCGGCGCCGTGATCGCCAGCGCCGCCGCATGGGCCCTCTCGGCCGACGAAGCATGGGTCGGCATGTTCGTGCCGTGCGTCGTCGCGCTCAGCGTCCTCGGCCCGATCGTGCTCGTCGTGCGCAGCCTCGCGGGCGCGGGACTCGGGGGCGCGCTCGCCGGCCCCCTGAGCGCCGAAGAGCTGCAGCGCGCCGACTCGGAGGGGCGGCTCGCCCTCGCGCGCGTCCGGTCGATCCGGCGCACGGGCACGATGATCAACGACCAGCCGATCTGCGACCTCGACCTCGTCGTCGTGCCGCGGTTCGGCGCTCCGTTCGAGGTGCGCACCCGCCGGCTGGTCGATCTCGTCGAGATCCCGCGCCTGCAGCCCGAGTGCGTCGTGGTCGTCGTGATGCAGGAGGCCGCGCCGTCGCCGGTCTCGATCGTCTTGGACCCGCCCGACGAGTGGGTGCAGCTCGCGCAACGCGACGAGCGGGTGCGCTCGACGCGGACCGCCGCGCCCTTCACGCCGGCGCCCGCTGCGGCGGGGAAGGCCGCGGGCGGGCTGCGTCGCATCCATCCGGCCTTCTACGTCGTCGCGGTGCTCGTCGGCGCGGCGCTCGCGCTCATCCCGGCGTATCCGACGATCGCTGCGATCGCGTCGGGCGAGACGACGCTCGGCGAGGTCCGCTACGCGAACTCGTGGGAGGGGCGGATGGCCGCCGACGAGCAGGCGCGGGCCGACGCCGAGGCCGCCGAAGCCGAGGCCGCGGCGGCGGCGAGCATGTTCGTCGGCGACAACGCGGCGAGAGCCGTCGACGCGCTCGTCGACGCGATCGGCGCCGGGCAGGTCGTGCAGCTCTCGTTCTGGGGCGAGCACCTCTCGGCGATCGCGCCGAGCGGCCCCGGTGCGGCGACGCTCGACAGCTGGGACGTCGTCGCCGGCGAGGTGACGAACAGCGGTCCGGCGGGCAGCCAGCCCGACCCCGCCGCGCTCGAGCTGCAGCTCTTCGACGCGAGGTCGGTCGACACCTCGCTGATGCCCGATCTCATCGCGCAGGCGAAGGAGCTCAGCGGCCTGTCTGAGCCCGACCCGACGCGCACCGACCAGTGGGTGTACGTCTCGCGCTCGGGGTCATCGGACAGCGGGCCGCCGCCCGTCGTCCTCGACGTGCCGGTCTACGGCGAGTACTACGACGCCTGGATCACGTTCTCCCTCGAGGGCGAGGTCGTCTCGATGCGCGGCGGGGCGCCGGGGTCGGCGAGCTACGAGGCGGAGAACGGCGCGGGCTGATCGGCCGGATCGGGCATGAGCACCGTCGAGAGCATCACCGTGCGCCGGCCGCTCGCCCCGCCCTGCTCGTCATCGACCTGCGGAGCCAGGTAGGGGGCGAGCAGCTCGCCGAGGCCGGCCTGGATGCGCGACAGGTCGTCGGTTCCGACGTGCAGCCGAACCTGTCCGAATCCGAGGAACTCGCGGAAGTCGGCACCGGCTGACGCGCGGTCGAAGTCCTCGCCGAGGTGGGCGAGGAAGGTGAGGAACGACTGCTGCAGCTCGCGTTCGCCCATCTCGCGAAGCTCGTCGTGGTCGACGTGGGCCATGCGATCGCCGAGCGCGAAGGTGCGCTCGACGGCACCGCGGACCCGGCGTTCGTCGACGACGGCGACGATCCCGGCGTCGACGAGCGCGGCGATGTGGCGGTAGAGCGTCGCCTGCGCGACGTCGGGCAGTGCGTCCCGGAGGTCGGAGGTCGTGACCCGTCGGCCCTCGCCGAGCTGCTGGACGATCCGCAGCCGAACCGGGTGCATGACGACGTCGGCGATCGGCGAGGTCTTGCGCATCGCTGACTCCTTCCATTATTCTCAGCGTGCGAACATTCGCACTAGTAGAACATTCTCAAACTCCCAACGAAGTATCCCACCGAAGGATGTCCACATGAACTCCCATGCGATCGAGGTCACGGGGCTGTCGAAGCGGTTCGGCGAGGTCGAGGCGGTCCGAGCCGCGAGCTTCAGGGCCGAGCCGGGCCGGGTCACCGGCTTCCTCGGCCCGAACGGCGCCGGCAAGTCGACGACGCTCGCGATGGTGCTCGGTCTCAGCCGGCCTGACGCGGGAACGGCCCGCATCGGCGGAGCCGCCTATCGCGATCTCGACGACCCGACCGGGACGGTCGGCGCGGTCCTCGATTCGACCGGCGCGCACCCCTCGATGACCGGCCGCGGCCACCTGCGGGCCTACGCCGAGCTCGGCGGGCATGCGCGCCGTCGGGTCGACGACGTCGCCCTCACCACCGGCATCACCGAATACCTCGATCGACGCATCCGCGGCTACTCGACCGGCATGCGCCGGCGGCTCGCGCTCGCGACGGCCCTGCTCGGCGAGCCCTCGGTGCTCGTGCTCGACGAACCGTCGAACGGCCTCGATCCGGCCGGCATCGTGTGGCTGCGCGAGTTCCTCCGCGCCTTCGCCGGCCGCGGCGGCACCGTGCTGCTCTCGAGCCACGTCCTCACCGAGCTGCAGCACAGCATCGACGACCTCGTCCTCATCGACCGGGGACGCGTCGCCTGGTCGGGTCCGCTCGACGAATTCACCGGTGCCGCCTCGAGCCTCGAGTCGGCCTTCCTCGCCCACACCATGGAGGTGCACCCGTGATCGCACTCGTTCGAGGCGAACTCGCCAAACTGCTCGCGACCCGCCTGCCGGTCGCGACCCTGCTCACGGCGCTCGGCTGCGGTCTCGGGTTCACCGCACTGCTCGCGCTCGCCGGGCCGGGCAACTCGACCCCGCCCCTGCCCGGAATCGAGACGCCGGAGGGCGTGAGCCTCGTCGTCGGCATGGGCGGCCTGCTGCTGTTCGTGCCCGCACTGATCGGCACCATCGCCGTCACGGGCGAGTACCGGCACCGTTCGATCGGCACGACGTTCCTGACCGTCCCGCGCCGAGGCCGCGCGCTCGTCGCCAAGCTCGTCGTGTTCGGCGGGCTGGGCTTCGCGTACGGCGCCGTCGCCGCCGTCGGAACCGCGGTCGCGCTCGTCGGGAGCGCCGCGCTCCGCGGCGTCGCGCTCGGCGTGCCCGCCGGTGCGCTCGTCGCGATGCTCGCCCAGCTCGCCCTCGCGGCCGCGGTCTACGCGGTGCTCGGTGTCGCGATCGGGGCGCTGGCGCGGCAGCAGCTCGTCGCCGTCGGCATCGTGCTCGGGTACTTCTACTTCCTCGAGCACGTGCTGCTCCTCATTCCCGGGGTGAACGTCATCCACCCCTTCCTCCCGGGCGGTGCGACGGCCGCGCTGACCGACTTCACCTTCCTGAGCGACGCGATCGGCGCGCAGCTCCCGATCTCGATGCCCGTCGCGATCTCGCCGATCGGCGGTGCGCTCGTGCTGCTCGGATACGCGGCGATCGCCGCCGTCGTCGCGGTGGCGGTGCCGCTCCGTCGCGATGTGAGGTGATCCCGGCACCGGGCCCGCGTCGTCGCGACGCGGGCCCTACCCCTGCAGCTCGCCGAGCAGCGCGGCCGCGGGGGCGGCGAGCGGCTCGCCGCCCCGCCACACGGCTCGCAGCCGCCGTCGGAGGTCGAGCCCCTCGACGGGGACTTCGACGAGTTCGCCGCGGGCGACCCACGGGCGCACCGCGAGCTCGCTCAGCACGGCTGGCCCGGCGCCCGAGGCCGCCGAGATGAGCACGGCGGCATTGCTCGAGACGACCATCGCGGGCCGCGAGAGCTCCGGGACGCCCGCGCCGCCGACGCCGCCCGCGCCGAGCGCCTCGGCGAGGGTCGAGCGTGTGCCCGAGCCCGGCTCGCGGCTGACGAGCGGGGTGGTCGCGAGCTCGTGCGCGGTGACGTGGGTCCGCCGGGTCCACGGATGCGACGGCGCCACGACGACGACGAGCCGGTCGCGCGCGACGGCGCGGCTGTGCAGGCCGCGCGGCACCGAGGGCGACTCGACGAAGCCGAGGTCGATCGCCCGGTCTGCGAGCAGGTCGAAGACCTGCGTCGAGTTCTCGACCCGCACCCGCACGTCGAGCTCGGGGTGCGCGTGCCGGAGGCCGGCGATCCAGGCGGGCAGCAGGTACTCGGCGACGGTGAGGCTCGCCGCCAGGTCGAGCCGGGCCTCGTGGCGCTCGCGAAGCGCGCGGCTCGTGGCGAGCAACTCGCCGGCCCCGTCGACGAGTCGGGCGGCCAGCTCGGCCACCACGACGCCGTCGGCGGTCAGTCGCGAGCCGCGCGGGTGGCGCTCGACGAGCGAGAGCCCGAGGTTTCGCTCGAGGGTCGCGATCGCGCGGCTCGCGTTGGGCTGCGCCATCCCGACCGCGCGTGCCGCCGCACCGAGACTGCCGTGCTCGCCGATCGCCGAGAGCAGTTCGAGCACCGCGAGGTCGGGCCAGCGAGTCGGCATATCGGAATGATATGCCTCGATGCCGGAATCACGGCTACCGCGCCGCCGGTCCGCCTGCGACCGTGGAGGAGATGTACCGCCCCACCCCCGCTCCCCGGTCAGCCCCCATGCCCCGTCGCCGCCTCGCCGGCCGCTTCGGCGCCCGGGTCGCGACGCTCGCGCCCGGCCTCGCGCTCTGCGCCGTCGTCGCCGGCCTCGCGCTCGCCGTCACCCTCGTGGTGCCAACGATCAGCGCCCTGCTCGTCGCCATCGTCGTGGGCGTCGTCGTGCGGAACACGATGCGCCTGCCCAGGCGCCTCGAGCCCGGCATCGCGTTCGCGGCGAAGCCGCTGCTGCGCCTCGGGATCGTGCTGCTCGGCCTGCAGCTCGTCGTCGGAGACATCCTCGCCCTGGGCCCCGGCATGGTCGTCGTCGTCATCGCGATCGTCGTCGGCGGCATCGCCGCGACGCTCCTCATCGGCCGGTGGCTCGGCATCGGCTCGACGCAGCGACTGCTCGTCGCGTGCGGCTTCTCGATCTGCGGTGCGGCGGCGGTCGCCGCGGTCGACGGCGTCGTCGAGGCCGAGGAGGAGGAGGTCGTCACCGCCGTCGCGCTCGTCGTGATCTTCGGCACCCTCATGATCCCGATCGTGCCGTTCGTCGCGGGGCTCATCGGCCTCGACGCCGACGAGGCGGGGATGTGGGCCGGCGGGTCGGTGCACGAGGTCGCGCAGGTGGTCGCGATCGGCGGGGCCCTCGGCGGCACCGCGCTCGGCGTCGCGGTCGTCGTGAAGCTCGCGCGCGTGCTCATGCTCGCCCCGGTCATGGCGGTCATCGGCCTGCAGCGCCGCCGTGCGCTCGCGAAGGCGGGCGAGGATGCCTCGGGCGCACGCGGCGGCAAGCTGCCGCCGCTCGTCCCCCTGTTCGTCGTCGGCTTCGTGGCCATGGTGGCGATCCGGTCCCTCGGCGTCGTGCCGCCCCAGGTGGTCGCGGGCGCCGGCGTCGCGCAGACCGTGCTGCTCGCCGCGGCCATGTTCGCGCTCGGCACGGGCGTGCGGTTCAGCATGTTCCGCCGGGTCGGCGTGAAGCCCTTCGTACTCGCCGGAGCGTCGACCCTCGTCGTCTCGGCCATCGCGCTCGGTGGCGTTCTGCTCGTCGGCTGAGTCTTCGGTCTTCGGTCTTCGGTCCTCGGTCGGCGGCCGCGACCACATGACCACTCGACCACATCGTCGGCAGCGGGACCGCCGCCCGCACGAGAGGCTCGGCGCCTACGGAATCGCCCGTGACACGCGGACCGCCGGGCGGCGCACGGGCCGCGACGGAGCCCGTCTCGCGAACCACAGCAGCACGAGTGAGAGGAACGCCGGCAGCGGGCCGAATCCGGCGACGAGCAGCACCGCGACCCCCGCGACGGCGCTGACCGCCGCGATCGCGGTCGCCCCGTTGCCGGGCGCAGCGCCACGAGTGCTCCGCCCGCCGGCCCGCGGCCGGCTCGTCCGCTCGAAGCGGGAGAACACGAGCACGACGATCGCGACGACCGCCGCGGCGACGACGAGCCAGAGGGGCCGGCTCGCCCACCAGCCGAAGCTCAGCGGCTCGGGCAGCGGCAGCCCGACCGCGGCGTTCGCGATGAGGGCGAGGCCCGCGAGCCCGACGAGCACCGGCATGTGCCAGAGGTACACGGTCATGGCCCGCTCCCCGACGAACGAGATCGGCCGCGCGGCATCCCGCCGTTCGACCCACGCGCGGATGCGCGGGCGTGCGAGCTGGAAGAGGGCGAGCTGCGCGACGCCGAGCACGACGAGGCAGACGGTCGGCGGGTTGAGGTTCACGAGCATGTCGACCGGGTAGGGGCCGGCCACGGTGAGCACCGCGAGCAGCGCGAGCGAGGCGCCCGCGATACCCGCGAGCGTCGGCCGGGCCAGCCGGTCGAGGGCGCCGTCGGCGAGGTGGAATCCGAGCTGCTGCACGAGCAGCCACACGAGCAGCAGGTTGACGAAGCCGATCGCGTCGACACCGGTCGAGAGCCGCACGACGTCGACCGCGACGACGCCGGCGAGCAGGGCGAGGGGCGCCAGCACGGGGGCGCGCTCATGCGCCCGCACCATGGCCGGCACGAGCGCCGACACCGCGAGGTACACGCCGAGGAACCACAGCGGCTGGCCGATGCGGAACCCCGCGGTGCCGACGAGCTCGGCGGGCATGCCCGCGAGCGAGAGCGCGACGAGCGAGCCCGAGACGACCGCCACGAGCGCGACGGCCGGGCGGACCAGCCGTTCGATCCGGGCGACCACGTACTCGGCGGGCGTCGCGCCGCGGGCGCGCATCGACCGCCAATGGGTGAGGCTCGAGAATCCGCCGACGATGAAGAAGAGCGGCATGATCTGCACCACCCAGCTGACCGGGCCGAACCACGCCTGGTGCTCGAGGGCGTTCTCGAGCACCGGTCCGTCGGGGCCGACGCCGACGCCGACCATCATCGCGTGCAGCACGAACACCATGCCGAGCAGCACCACCCGGATCGCGTCGACGCTCGCATCGCGCCGCACCCCGGTGCGCGGCCTCGTGGATGCCTCGGGGCGGGTCGATCTCGCGTGCTGGCGTTCGAGCGTGTCGGTCATGTGCCGCAGGCTACGAACGCGGTCGGCGCCGGGGCATCACCCCGCGGAGCGGTTCGCGGGCCCTACCGGGGTACGGCGGGGCTCAGCCTGCCGAGGGGGTGACCAGGCCGGTGTCGTAGGCGAGCACGACGGCGTGCACGCGGTCGCGCAGGCCGAGCTTCTGCAGGATCTTCGAGACGTGCGTCTTCACGGTCTGCTCGGCGATGAAGAGCGCCGCCGCGATCTCGGTGTTCGACATGCCCCGCCCCACGAGCGTGAGCACCTCGAGCTCGCGCTCGGTCAGCGCGGCGAGCCGGTTGCCGGCGGGCTTCGGCGGCGGGCCCGAGCGGGCGAAGTCCTCGATCAGCCGACGGGTGACGCTCGGTGCGAGCAGTGCATCGCCGCCGGCGACGACGCGCACGGCGGCGACGAGCTCTTCGGGCGTCGCGTCCTTCAGCAGGAATCCGCTCGCGCCCGCCCGCAGCGCGTCGTAGACGTACTCGTCGATGTCGAACGTCGTGAGCATGAGCACCTTCGGAACGTAGTCGGAGCTCCGCGGCGGCGACTGCAGCGCGCGCGTGGTCTCGATGCCGTTCTGCTGCGGCATCCGCACGTCCATGACGACGACGTCGGGTCGCAGCTCGTGCGCGAGCGCCACCGCCTCACGGCCGTCGGCGGCCTGGCCGACGACCTCGATTCCGTGCTGGGCGCCGAGCACCGCGGCGAATCCGGCGCGCACCATCGCCTGGTCGTCGGCGATGAGCACCGAGATCGTCACCACGGGCCTCCGTCCGACCCGAGCGGAAGGGTCGCGAGTACACGGTAGCCGCCGCCCGGGCGCGGTCCGTGCTCGGCACGCCCGCCGAGCAGGGCGGCGCGCTCGTCGATGCCGACGAGGCCGTGCCCGCCGTGAGCGCCCGCGCCCGAGGAATCGGCTTCGGAGCCGGCGTCGGACCCGGGGCCCGCGGTCGGCGACGCGGCGGGCGGCGCCTCGTTCTCGACGCCGACGACGAGTTCGTCGGCGAGCACCTCGATGGAGACATGGGTCGACGCCCCCGGCGCGTGGCGGACGACGTTGCTCAGCGCCTCCTGCACGATGCGGAAGGCGGCCGTCGCGGCGAGCCCGCCTTCGGGCAGTCGGTCGCCGAGCTCGAGGGTCACCGGCACCCCGCCGCGTTCGACCGAGGCGACGAGGGCGGGCAGGTCGTCGAGACCCGGTTGCGGTGCCGTCTCGGCGGTCGAGTCCGAGCTGCGCAGCACGCCGAGCAGCTGCCGCATCTCGGTCATGGCGACGCGAGCCGACTCGGCGATCTCGGCGAACTCGGCGCGGG
This sequence comes from Agromyces sp. NPDC055658, assembly GCF_053618155.1. Lineage (NCBI taxonomy): Bacteria > Bacillati > Actinomycetota > Actinomycetes > Micrococcales > Microbacteriaceae > Agromyces > Agromyces sp. NPDC055658. The sequence goes on from NZ_JBSHHD010000009.1 coordinate 96,672, forward strand.
CCGCGTCGCTCAGCCCGTCGACGCGGTACGGCGCGCTCGTCGCCTGCACGTGGATGATCGAGAGCCCGTGCGCCACGACATCGTGGAGCTCCCGGGCGATGCGGTTGCGCTCCTCGACGAGCACCCGCCGCTCCTGCTCGGCGGCCGACACGGCGCGCTCGCGGAACAGCTCGCCCGCGATCACCCGTCGCTGCGCGATGAGGAGCGCGATCGGCAGCGCGACCGCCGTGAGGCTCGCCGCGGCGATCTCGTTCGCGGTCGCGCCGGCGTCGACGAACGCGAACGGCACCGTCACGACCACGCCGGCGAGCCAGACCACGAACATGCCGAACCAGCTCATGCCGTTCATGCCGAGCACGAGCAGCAGGGCGGTCTGGCCGATGATCGTCGTCACCGGCCACGGCCATGGAGCACCCTCCGACCCGGCCGAGAGCAGGGCGAACATCAGGATGCCCCAGGTCGCGACGACCGCGGCGGTCCTCGGGAACCGCATCGCGAGGGGCAGCGCCCCCGCGAGCGCGAGGCAGGTCGCGAAGGCGCCGAGCAGGTGCACCCCGTAGATGGTCGCGGCGAGCGGCACCGAGACCGCGAACAGCACGAGGGCGAGCGCGGATGTCGCGAGCCACGCCCAAGCGCGGAGGCGCCGATCGGCGTCGGTCGGCGCGGGTGCGCCGCCGGACCGGGTGGTGGACAGCGAGAGGTTCATGGTGCCAGCCAGCCTGTCACGGCCGGTCGGGGTGCACATCCCTCGGCGGAGGGGTCTCAGGGCGATACTCCGGTAGGGGGCGGTGGCTTCCGCTGGGCATGGCCGCGCGTCGACGGGTGCCCGAGCACCGGCCTCGTCGGGCGCCCGCTCAATCGAGCCGCAGGTGCCGCGACGCCCGCATGTCGTTCAGCCGCTCCTCGCGGTTCTTCGCGATGAGGCGGTCGTCGCGCAGCGGCAGCTGCACCTGCTCCTCGGCGACGACGCCGGCTCGCAGCTGCCGGGCGCGCTCGACCTCGGTGTCGAGCACCCCGCCGAAGAGCAGGGCGAGATTCGACAGCCACACCCAGAGCAGGAAGGCGATCGCACCGCCCAGCGCACCGTAGGTGCGCGAGTACGAGCCGACGCCGAAGACGTACATGGCGAACAATGCGCTCACCGCGACCCAGACGAGGAGCGCCCCGACCGCGCCGACGCTGAACCAGCGCAGGTGGCGTCGTCGCACGTTCGGCGCCGCCCAGCAGAGCAGGGCGATCGCGACGATGCCGATCGCGGCGAGCAGCGGCAGCTTGCCGAGGTCCCACCAGAAGGCGACGCCCTCGTCGAACCCCAGCGCCCGTGCCGTCGCGGTCGCGATCGGGCCGGTGATGACGAGGCCGACCACGGCGAGGGCCGCGAGCAGCAGGAGGGCCGCCGAGACGGCGAGCATCGCCGGGCGCATCGCCCAGAACGGGCGGCCTTCTTCGACCCCGTAGATGCGGTTCAGTCCTCGCCCGAGCGAGCCGACGTAGCCCGACGTCGCCCACAGCGCACCGAGCAGGCCCGTCACGAGCGCGAGGCCCGCGTGCGAGGCATCCAGGAGCTGCTCGAGCGGGGTGCGCACGGCGTCGACCGTCTCGGCGCCCCCGAGCTCCTCGACGACGCGGAGTGCGAGCGCGACGACCGCCTCCGCACTGCCGAACACCCCGATCGCGGCGAGTGCGGCGAGCAGGGCCGGCAGCGCTGCGAGCACTGCGTAGAAGGTGAGCGCGGCGGCGATGTCCTGCACCTGGTTGATGCGGTACTCATGCGCGGTGCGCGTGAGGATGACGCGCCAGTCGTCGCGCGAGAGCTGCACGGGGGAGTCGGGCATGCGGCCTCCGATCGGATCCGAGCCTACGGCGCGGTCGGTCGCGGAGGGAGGGGGTTGCGCGCGGCGCTCGGCTCAGCCCAGGTGCGCGTGCAGGAACGCCGCGACCCGCACCCGCAGCGCCTCGTCGAGGATGCCGATCGAGTGCTCGCCGCCCGGCACGACCGCGAGCTCGACGGGCACGCCGGCGGCCTCGAGCACGGCGGCGAACCGCGTCGACTGCCCGAGCGGCACGATCTCGTGCTCGGAGTGCCCGATGAACACGGGCGGGTCGCTCGGGTCGACGTGCATCGCCGGCGAGGCATCCATCGCCTGCGGGCAGTGCGCGTCGGCGGCGCGAGGTTCGCACCCCAGGTAGTCGGCGACGATGCCCCGCAACCAGTCGGATGCCCCGTCGGCGTCGAGCGCGGCCGAGCCGAGTCCGACCGGGCCCGAGAGCTCGGCGACCGCGGCGACGCGGGACCCCGCGTCGAGCGCGCCGTCGCCGGTCGTGCCGAGGAGCGCGGCGAGGTTGCCGCCCGCCGAACCGCCGAACGCGCCGATGCGAGCCGGGTCGATGCCGAACCGCTCGACCTGTTCGGGTGCGCGCAGCCACTCGACGGCGAGGGCGACATCGTCGATCGCCCCGGGGAAGACGGTGTCGGGCACCAGCCGGTAGTTCACCGAGACGGCGACGAAGCCCTCGCTGGCGAGCCACATGCAGACGTTGCGCCAGTCGGTGTTCGCCTTGTCGCCGCGGGTCCAGCTGCCGCCGTGGATCGAGACGACGGCCGGGAGCAGCGACGTCGCCGTCGTGGCGGGCGCCTGCTCGGGTCCTTCGACCGGGGCGGCCGGCCGGCACACGTCGAGCGTCAGCAGCGTGCCGTCCTCGCGGACGCCGTACTCGAGGTCGGCGTCGACCTGCAGCCCCTCGGGCGGCGTGAACGTGCGGATGCCGATGATCTCGTCACCGACGACCTCGCTCGCGGCATCGGGGCCGGGCGGGTCGATCTCGCGCAGCTGCTGGTGGAAGCCGGAGAGCGCGACGATGCCCACGATCGCGGCCGTCACGGCCGCTGCGGCCACCGCGACCCGCTTGCGGCGGACGCCGGAGCCGCCTGTGCGTCGGGTCGAGGTCACACCGGGCTCCGGGATTCAGGGGTGGAGCGATGCTAACCCACGATCGGCCGATCTGGAAACGCTTGCTCAAGACCGTGAGACCACCGCTCCCGTCGTCGCGTCGAACGTCACGGACGCGTCCTCGTACGCGGAGTCGAGGAGGACCATCGCCTGCACCGGCCGGCTGCCCGACTCGTCGGCGACCCCGGCCCGCTGGAACCGCACGATCACCGACTCGGGGTCGGCGATGCCGCTCTCGTGCTGCGCCGCCGCGATGAGCTCCCGGACCTGCGTGAAGTCGACGGCGGTGACGTCGAACAGCTCGGCGGCCGGATCATCGGGCTGGATGAGCTCGGGCCCCTGGTGCTCGGTGCGGTCGTACCGGTACTGGTAGTCGTCGATCGTGAGCGCACCGGGTGTCGACGGCGCGGTCGCGAGGGCGTAGCCGTCGTAGAAGCCGACGCTCGTGAACTGCGGTCCGCCGACCTCGCGCACGAGCGCGTCGACGATCTCGTCGTGCCGGTCGCCCTCGACGACTCCGGCGGCGGCCGGGTCGCCTGCCGCGATCGCCGTGATCGATCGGCCGATCGTGCCGTACGCGGGCACGAGCGTCGCCGCGGCGGCGATGACGAGCACGAGCGCGAAGACGACGGCGTGCAACGGATTCGACGTCGCCTTCGGAACGCCGAGCAGGGTCTCGGGCTCGCTCGGCCAGGCCTGCGCGGTGGCGGCGAGCGGGATGGTGCGATCGGCGCCGGCGCGCAGCCGCTCGGCCTCCCGCAGCCGCTCCCAGTCGTCGGGCGGGTCCATCACGAGCACGACGTTCGCCTTCGACTCGACCGGCCGGCGCACCACGACCACGCAGCCCGGCTGCAGGCGCGGCAGCGCGACGAGGTCGACGATCTCGCGGTGCACGGTCGTATAGGCCGCGCGGTGACGAGGCGCCACGGTGAGCACGAGCTCGCACTGCGGCTGGTCGTTGATCGTCATGCCGGTCCGGCGGATGCGTTCGACCCGGGCGAGGGCGAGCTCGCCCGTCGGGTCGGTCGCGGCGGCGACCGCACGGCGGCTCGTCGTGAAGACCGACGCGGTGCCGGCGAGCAGCCCGATCGTGAGGGCGATGCCCCAGAACATCGAGTAGCGCGGGTCGCCGGTCGCGATCCAGCCGATCAGGCCGCCGGCGGCGGCGCCGAGTCCGATGGCGGAGAGGAGGCGGAGCATGGTGCGGGTCCTTTCGCGGGTTCGGCTCCCACGATGGCCCGGCGCGCCTCGAGCGCGGATGGGTAGCGATTGCTCATTCGCCCGCGGCGCGATGCTCAGGCCGGGGTGAGCTCCTTCGCCATGCACACGCTGAACTCCTCGCCGATGTACTGGCCGAACTGCTCGATCCGCCGGTACCCGTGCTTCTCGTAGAGGGCGAGCGCGGGCAGGTGCCGCGGCCCCGTCTCGAGCACGATCTCGCCGAGGCCGCGGGAGGCCGCGTCGGCCTCGATTCGCGTGAGCAGGGCGCCCGCGATGCCGAGTCCGCGTCCGGCCGGATCGACGAACATGCGCTTCAGCTCGCCGCGCCTGCCCGCGGCATCGCCCGGCGTCTCGTCGACGAGTGCCGCGATGCCGACGGCGGCGCCGAGCGCGTCGCGCGCGACGTACAGCCGCACCTCGGGTCGCTCGAGCTGGGCGACGTCGAGCAGGAAGCACGCCTCAGGCGGGTACAGGCTGCGCGAATACTCGGTGCTGCCCTCGAGCAGGCGCTCCACCTCGGGCTGTCGGGGCGGCTCGATCGAGATCGCGACGGATGCTTCGGTGCTGGGTCGTTCGGCCGGCATGCGACGAGCGTACGGACCGCGCGTTTCGCGCAGGTTTCACGGCGGACGCCCGGCTGCACGGCGTCGGCCCCGCGATACCGGATCGCGGAGCCGACGCCGTCCGAACAGGCGGCTGCGGCCTCAGCCGACGATCGCCTGGGGGGTGACGCCCGCGTCGTGGATGCGCTGCACGAGCTCGCGCAGGAAGGGGTGCTCGTCGGCGCTCAGCCCGTCGGGGTTCGCGATCGTGAACACCGTGCTGCCCCCGGCGGTCGCCCTGGTCGCGTCGTCGGCGTACTCCGCGACGAGCGCGGTGACCTTCTTCGCGTCGTTCGGCGCCACCGTGATCGAGATCGGGCGCCACTCGCCGCCGAGGTCGGCTGCGACCGGTGCCGCCTGCGCGGCCTCACGGGCGGCGGTCGCCCGGTTCGACGACGCCGCGGTCTCGCCCGCCGGCATGAGCAGCGCGTTCGCGACGAGCTGCATGCCCGAGTCGTTGTACGCGCGGAACAGCGGATTGAAGGCGTAGAGCACCGCGTGCCCCGACCCGACCGGCTCGTCGACGACCGCGGCCGAACCGCGGAGCGCGTCGGCGCCGACCGAGTAGCCGTTCGTCCAGAACGTGTCGCCCGTCGGGTAGGTCACCACGTTCGTGCCCGTCGTCGACGGCTCGAGGATCGGGTCGCCGTTGTTGAACGCGAAGTCCTCGTCGGGGCGTCCGAGGCCGATCGCGCTCGAGGCATCCGTGTCGACCCGGAAGTGCGAGCCGACGACCTGGTAGCCCGCCGGCTTCGCCCGCTCGGTCGTGCTCGTGAGCCCCGCCGAACGCGCCACGCGGGTGCCCTCGTTGCGGAAGCCCAGGTAGACGCCGCCGTCCTCGACCCAGGCCTTGAGGTTCGCCTGACCGGTCGCGGTGAGCCCGCCCGTCGCGTTCGAGCCGTCGGGCACGACGAGCACGTCGCGGTCGGTGAACGCCGCCGTGTTGTCGTTGATGTCGGCCGTCGTCACCGGCGCGAGGTCGAGCCCCCAGCGCTCGCCGAGCACGAACCGCGTCTCGCCGTGCGATCCCGCCGTGAGCGAGATGCCGGTGCCGCCGAACAGGCCGACGTCGGGCAGGCCGAGCGGCGAGGCATCCGTCGGCGCCGTCGTGTTCGTGAGGCTGATGCCGAACGATCGCGCCAGACGGTCGAGGTCGACCGAGCGCATCGCCGACGGCGGCACGACGACGAGCCCGTCGGCCGTGCGCTGCAGCTCGGCGCCCTCGCCCAGCAGGGCGAACGTCAGGTCGGCCGCCTTCGAGGAGTCGAGCGGGTAGGCGTACGCCTCGCCCTTCTTCGCCGTGTTCGCGATGCCGCCCGAGGTGTCGGTCACGCGCTTCGCCTTGGGCGTGACCTCGTCGCCGGTCGAGAGGGCGTTCATGCCCGCCAGCAGCGGGTTGCTCCACGACGAGACGTCGTAGAAGTACGGGAACGGCACGTACGGGTCCTCACCCAGCGTCGCCTGGATCCAGTGCTTCTGCGGCTGGGCCATGGGGATCCAGTAGGAGCCGGCCGGCACCGTCACCTCGGAGGCGTCGCGGCCGCCGAACAGGCGCGCGGAGTCGAGGGTCAGGGGCTTCTGGACCTCGTAGACCTCGACGTCCATGCGGCGCAGCCGGTCGACGAGCTCGCGCACGTCGCCGAGCTGCCGGTCGGGCAGCAGGAAATAGCTGCGCACCGTCAGGTCGGGCACCGGGAACTGCACGGTGTTCGTCGGCTGCACGACCTCGTTGGGCTCGAGCGTGCCGGCCTCGCCCTCGGCGAGCGCGGTCTTCCAGATCTGGTACCAGCTCGACAGGATCTCGTGCCGGTTGTCGGCAGCCCAACCGGTCGTCGCCCACTGCGTGAGGAACTGCTGCTGCACCCGGTCCTCGGTCGCCGACGCCGACCCCTTCTCATAGGTCATGCCGGCCGCACCGAACCCGGTCGCGGGCACCGTGTCGCCGTACCCCATGTAGAACATGTCGTACGAGCGGTAGTTGAAGTAGCACTCGGTCGTGACCGTGTCGGTGCAGATGCCGTTGTAGTTCTCCGTGAACGTCTCGGCGTTCTCGGCGCCGATGCGGTTGATCCAGTCGACCGGCTGGTCGGCGATCTCGTGGTGGATCGGGTCGGCGTTCGGCGGGAAGAAGTACTGGCGGCCGCCCATCTCGTGGGCGTCGATGAAGACCTGCGGCGGGAAGGCCCGCAGCAGCTCGAGCTTGGCGTCGGTCTCGACCTGGGTGCGCGCGAACCAGTCGCGGTTGAGGTCGAAGCCGAAGTCGTTCTGGCGGCGGTTCGCGTTGCGACCGTCGGGGTTCTGCGTCGGCATGATGACCGTGATCAGGTTGTCGAGCCGGTTCTCGACGTCGCACGACAGGCCCGACGACAGCTCGTAGAGCGTCTTGAGCGCAGCATCGGCGCCCGACTTCTCGCCGCCGTGCACGTTGCCGGCGATCCACGCGATCGCGGGCAGCTCGTCGGCGTACTCGGCCGCCTTCGCGTCGTTCAGCGCACGCGGATCGCGCAGTTCGCGGATCTGCCTGGCGATCTTGTCGAGCGCCGGCTTCGTGACGTTCGCCGACTTCGACACGATCGCGTAGGGCATCTCCTCGCCCCCGTTGCTCGTCGCGACGGTGCCCGAGACGACCCGGTCGCTGGCGGCGTCGATCGCGGCGACGTACGCCTGGATCTGGTCGACCGTGACCGGCTCGGCCTGGCCGAGGCCGAGCGGCGTGCCGAGCGCGTCCTCCGGCGACGGGACGGAATCGAGCCGGGCGTTCGGGTCGGCCGAGCAGTCGGCCGTCGCGGATGCCGCGGCGAAGGCGGAGGTCTGCGGCGAGGCCGCTGCGGCCGCCGCTGGGACCACCGCGACGGCGGGGATCAGCAGGGCGCTCGCGAACAGCGCGGTCGCGCGTGTCAGACGGAGTTCGGTGTGCTTCATTGGACAGTTCCCTCCAGAACAGGCCACGGGGGGCGGCCCGTGGCCGAGTCTGCCAGCGCCCCCGTTCGGGGGATAGTCCTCCTTTCGGCCCACTGGCGAAGGCGGAACCGGTGGTCGATCCCGGTTTCGCGCGCTGCACGGAGGTTTCCCAGCCGGATTCCGGTATTCTCGACGGGTCGGTTCTTGACACCGCGTTCGCGCGGATGGGTTTGTGAGTCAAAAGGGCCGGTTCCGGGGCGACTGGTCTCGGATAGTCACCGTATGTGAACGGCCCCGGTCGACGATGTTCCGGGTTCTCGGCGTGCTGCGCTCGCAGCTGCGCCGCCATGTACCTCTCGTACAACCCAGGAAGTCATCACCATGCCCAAGAACAAGAAGCCCAAGGGCGGCCGTCCCGCCGCCAACTTCGACCCGTCGTACGCGAAGGGCGGCAAGGGTCGCGGAACGCAGAAGGCCGGATCGCGCAGCCCCGGCCACCGTGGCTACCGTCCCGAGGAGGAGGCGCCCCGCAAGGAGCGCTGGTCGCGCGACGAGCGCGTCGCCTCGGGCCGCTCACCGCACCGTGCCGACCGCGAGGGCCGCGCCGATTCCTCGGCCGGTCGGGGAGCCGAGCGCAGCGGTGCGTCCCGGGACCCGCGCTCGCGCGACGACCGTCGATACGGCGACCGCCCCGCGCGCCCCCACTACCGCGAGGACCGTCCGGCCCGTTCGTACGATCGTGACGATCGCGCTCCGCGTTCGTTCGACCGGAACGACCGGAACGACCGGAATGACCGTCCGGCTCGTTCGTACGATCGTGACGACCGCGCTCCGCGTTCGTTCGACCGGAACGACCGGAACGACCGTCCGGCTCGTTCGTACGATCGTGACGAGCGCGCTCCGCGTTCGTTCGACCGGAACGACCGGAACGACCGTCCCGCCCGTTCGTACGATCGCGACGACCGCGCTCCGCGTTCGTTCGACCGGAACGACCGCAACGACCGTCCGGCCCGCTCCTACGATCGTGACGACCGCGCCCCGCGTTCGTTCGACCGCAACGACCGCAACGACCGTCCGGCCCGCTCCTACGATCGGGACGATCGGGCTCCGCGCCGCTTCGATCGCGACGACCGTGCGCCGCGCTCGCATGACCGCAACGACCGCGCCCCGCGTTCGTACGACCGCAACGACCGCCCGGCCCGCTCGCACGATCGCGACGATCGTGCACCGCGCCGCTTCGACCGCGACGACCGCCCCGCGCGCGTCCATGGCCGCGACGATCGCGGCCAGCGTCGCGAGTTCGACCGGCCCGGCTTCCGCGACTCCGGTCGCCGGCCCTCGAACTTCTTCCCCGCTCGCGACGCGGCGCCGCGCTTCTCGTCGAACGACGACGTCGTGCTCGAGCGCCTCGAGGCCGAGGCCATCCAGGCCGACGCCGTCGAGGGTGTGGACTTCGCCGATCTCGGCCTCGGCGGCAACGTCGTCCGCGCGCTCCGCGAGCTCGGGGCGGAGTCGCCCTTCCCGATCCAGGCCGCGACGATCCCCGTCGTGCTCGAGGGCCGCGACGTGCTCGGCCGGGGCAAGACCGGCTCGGGCAAGACGATCGCGTTCGGCGCCCCCGCGGTCGAGCGGCTCATGCAGCTCTGGACCGAGTCGGGCAAGGCCGGCGGACGCCGCCAGATGGGCCGCAAGCCCCGCGCCCTCATCCTCGCCCCGACCCGCGAGCTCGCGCTGCAGATCGACCGCACCGTGCAGCCGATCGCGCAGAGTGTCGGCCTCTTCACGACCCAGATCTACGGCGGCGTGCCGCAGGGGCGCCAGGTCGGTGCGCTGCAGCGCGGCGTCGACATCGTGATCGGCACCCCCGGTCGCATCGAGGACCTGATCGAGCAGGGCCGCCTCGACCTCTCGGAGGTCGTCATCACGGTGCTCGACGAGGCCGACCACATGTGCGACCTCGGGTTCCTCGAGCCGGTGCAGCGCATCATCCGTCGTACCGCCCCCGGCGGCCAGAAGCTGCTGTTCTCGGCGACCCTCGACAAGGGCGTCGCCGCCCTCGTCGACGAATTCCTCGTCGAGCCGGCCGTGCACGAGGTCGCCGGTGAAGACCAGGCCTCGTCGACGATCGACCACCGCGTGTTCGTCATCGACAACCGCGACAAGCGCGACATCGTCGCCCAGCTCGCGCAGCGCGAGGGCAAGACCCTCGTGTTCAGCCGCACCCGCGCCTTCGCGGAGGACCTGACCGACCACCTCGAGGACTACGGAATCCGCGCGGTCGCCCTCCACGGCGACCTCAACCAGGCCAAGCGCACGCGCAACCTGCACCAGCTCACGAGCGGTCGCGTCGACGTGCTCGTCGCGACGGATGTCGCGGCGCGAGGCATCCACGTCGACGACATCGACCTCGTGATCCAGGCCGACGCGCCCGACGAGTACAAGACCTACCTGCACCGTGCGGGCCGTACCGGCCGCGCCGGCAAGGAGGGTCGCGTCGTCACCCTCATCCCGCGCAACCGTCAGCGTCGCATGAGCGAGTTGCTCGGTCGCGCCGAGATCGACGTCGACTTCGTCGACGTGCGCCTCGGCGACGACCTGCACGGCGAGCTCGAGCGCGGTGCCGCCGCGGTCGAGGTCGAGACGGTCGAGGTCGTCGAGGTCGAGTCGTCCGACGTGACCGCGTCAGTGGCCGACACGACTGACGTCGAGCCCGCCTCCTGAGCCCGCGGGAGTCGCGGCGCTAGCATGAGCGCGACGCGACTCCCCGGCGCGGCCGCCCGGGCTCGGGCGGGAGCGCGCTGGGGAGGCGCAACCGCATGACCGACGAACCGACCTCGACCCCTGCTCCGTCCGAGGGTGGTGCGCCACCGGCCGGCGCGCCCGCCGGTGCCGCGACTGCGGCTCCACCCGCGGCCGCGACGCGTTCGATGCTCATCTGGTTCGGCGTCGTCATCGTCGTGCTGTCGTTCGTCGCGGCGTTCCTCGGCTCATGGCTCGCTCGATCCGGTGACTCGACGGCCGCGGCTCCCAGCCCGACGCCGACGGCGACGGTCGACGAGGCCGCCTACGAAGAGGCGCTCGAGGAGATCCTGCCCGCGGGATCGGCCGTTCGCGCCGGCAGCGGGGCGCCCGAGGCCGGCAAGGGCTACGAGGGCGACGTCTACATCGACATCACCACCTCCGACGTGTACCTCTTCGAGGACGGCGAGTGGACGCTCGTCGGCAACATCCGCGAGTCGGCCGCCGAGAACCTGACGGGCGCCACCGGAAAGACGGGTGCGACCGGCGCGCAGGGCGAACAGGGCGAGCAGGGCGAGCAGGGCGAGCAGGGCGAGCAGGGCGAGCAGGGAGCGCAAGGCGAAGCCGGCACTCCGGGGACCCAGGTCCTGCTCGGCGTCGGCGCTCCGGCGGCCGACACGTGCACGACGAACGGCGACGTCTACATCGACACCTCGACCGTGCAGTTCTACGAATGCGCCGCCGGATCGTGGCGGCTCTTCGGGCCGCCGAGCACGCCGACTCCGACCGAGGCGCCCGTCCCGACCGAGGAGCCCGCTCCGACGGAGACGCCCGCCGCCCCTGAGGACTCCACCGGGGAGTGAGCCGTCGCGGACGGCGGGAAGACGGGGCGGGTGAGGGCAGGATGCCGCGCCCGTCACCGTGCACACCCTGATCCGCCGACCCCACCGGCGCGCTATGTTCGGACCCATGCGCTCATCGGGTCTCGAACTGTTCGCCGGAGTCGTCGCGACCGCCGTCCTCGTCGCCGGCCTCGCCGGATGCACCCCCGAGCCGGCACCCGCGGCTTCTCCCGACCCGACGGCCGCCGCGTCTCCCGAGCCCGTCGCGACGCCGCTCGAGTGCGACGACCTCGTCGCGCCCGAGCTCGTCGCGGCGACCCTCGAGGGCGGCGACGGCACCCCGGTCGAGCCCGTCGCCGCGGCGTACGAGCACGACGTCTTCACCGGCGTCCTGCTCGAGGGCGTCGGCGGCCTGCCCTGTTCGTGGCGGGTCGGCAGCGGGATGCCGGAGTACGGCAACGGCTCCGACTGGGCGTACCTGCGCGTCGACGTGCTCCCCGGGGCGGCCGGCGAGTGGCAACCCGAGTGGGCCGGTGACGCCCCGTCGACCGATACCCGTGACGTGGCCGGGATCACCGCATCGATCGCCGCCGGTGACAGCGGGTGGCGGCTGTCGGCTCCGGTGGGCGACGCGTGGGTGCGGCTGAGCGTCAGCGCCGCCGGACTGACCGGTGCGGGATCGCGCTTCCTCGGCGTGCCCGGTGGCGACATGCTCGACCGCCTCGCCGCCGCCGCAGAGCCGGTCTTCACGAGCATCGCGGGCGCGTCGCCCGAGCAGCTCGCCTGGCCGGCGATGCCGTCGCGCGAGGGCGAGGCCGCCTGCACCGGCGGGCTCGACGAGCAGGGCATCGTCGCGGCCGAGCAGCTTCCCGACGGCAGCGCCGTCGAATACACGACGGTCGACGCGACGACCGCGCCGGTCGAGGGCTTCACGGGCGCCGTCGAGGCGGCGGCCCGTGCCTTCGACTGCGACCTCGTCGTGGATGGCGGAGCCGTGCCGCTCGTCTCGATCACGACCGCCCGCGGATTCGGGCCGCTCTTCGAGCGCCTGCGCGAGCCCGACGGCGACGTGGCGTTCGAGCCGATCGAGCTCGCCGACGTACCCGCGGGGTCGACGGCGGAGGCGGTCGTCCGTGGATACGACGACGGACCGTCGTCGCCCGCCTACGTCGTCGTGGGTGACAGCCTCTACCGGATCCAGGGCGACGGCGCGTCCGCCGTCGCGCAGGCGATCGTGCACCAGACGTACTGACGCAGCGCGCCCGCTACCCTCGCACCGCCAGCGCGAAGGGCAGCACCTCGGTCGCCCCGGCTGCGCGGAGTTCGCGTGCGGCGACCGTCAGGGTCCATCGGCTGTCGACCTGGTCGTCGACGAGCAGCACCGGCCCAGCCGGCACACCGAGCCCGCCGGCGCTGAAGCGCTGCCACACGCCCGCGAGCCGGAACGCGCTGTTGCCGCCCGGCTGGCCGGTCGGACCGCCGTCGACGAGTTCGAGCGCACCGAGGTAGGGCAGCCGCCCCACCTCGGCGAGGCCGCGCGCGAGTGAATCGACCAGCTGCGGCTTCGAGCGCGACGGCATCGCGACCACGGCCACCGGGCGCTCGGCCCAACCCCACTCGGCGAGCACCCGCACGCAGCCGTCGAGCACGCGGGGCGGCACCGGTGCATCGGGGGCGCCGGCCGCGAACAGCTCGCGCAGCGTGCCGCCCCAGCCGAGGTCGGTGAGCCGGGCCAGCGCCCGCCCCTCGGCGGCTCGCGCCTCGGGCGCGATGCGGCCCTTCACCGGTACGCCCAGGCGGTCGGCGCCGGTGGGCCACTGCGCGCGCGGCTCGATCGGAACGCCCACCCGGTCGAGCGCTCCCCGGGCGGCGGCGGATGCCTCGCCGCCGACGCTCGTCGGGTACCAGGCGCCCGCGCAGTTGTCGCACCGGCCGCACGGGGTCGCCGTGTCGTCGTCGAGCGAGCGCTGCAGGAACTCCATGCGGCAGCCGTCGGTCGTCTCGTACTCGAGCATGTGCTGCTGCTCGGCGAGGCGCTCTGCGGCGATGCGGCGGTATCGGTCGGCGTCGTAGACCCATGGCGCACCGGTCGCGACCCAGCCGCCCTGCACCCGGCGCACCGCCCCGTCGACGTCGAGCACCTTGAGCAGGAGCTCGAGCGGGGTCCGCCGGATGTCGACCATGGCCTCGAGCGACGGCGTCGAGGTCGGGGCGTCGGAGGAGAGGGCCGAGATCACGCGGCTCGCGCGCTCTTCATCGGGCATCGACGCGGTGGCGAAGTAGTGCCAGATGTCGGGATCTTCGGTGCCGGGCATGAGCAGCACGTCGGCCGACTCGGTCGCCCGCCCCGCGCGGCCGACCTGCTGGTAGTAGGCGACGGGTGACGATGGAGCGCCGAGGTGCAGCACGAAACCGAGGTCGGGCTTGTCGAAGCCCATGCCGAGCGCGCTCGTCGCGATGAGCGCCTTGACCTCGTTGCGCTTCAGCATCGTCTCGGACTCGGCGCGTTCGTCGGGGTCGGTCTGGCCCGTGTAGGCGCGCACGGCGTGGCCGTGCTCGCGCAGCAGGCGTGCGGTGTCGTTCGCCGCGGCGACCGTGAGGGTGTAGATGATGCCGGAGCCCGGCAGGTCGTCGAGGTGGTTCAGCAGCCACGCCAGCCGGCTCGGCGAATCGGGCAGCCGCAGCACGCCGAGCCGCAGTGAGGCGCGGGCGAGCGGACCGCGGATGGTGAGCACGCCGGCCGCGGCATCCGCATCAGGGCGGGAGGCGGGCGCCGGACCGCCCGTCGTCGCCCCCAGCTGCTCGGCCACGTCGGCGACGACGCGGCTGTTCGCGGTCGCCGTGGTCGCGAGCACGGGCACGTCGGCCGGCATCCGGGCGATGAGCTCGCGGAGCCGGCGGTAGTCGGGACGGAAGTCGTGCCCCCAGTCGCTGATGCAGTGCGCTTCGTCGACGACGAGCAGGCCGATGCGCTCGACGAGCGCCGGCAGCTGCGTCTCGCGGAACGCCGGGTTGTTGAGGCGCTCGGGGGAGACGAGCAGCACGTCGACCTCGTCGGCCGCGAGCTGCTGCTCGACGTCGCGCCACTCGTGCGCGTTCGTCGAGTTGATGGCCACTGCGCGCACGCCTGCTCGCTCGGCGGCGGCGATCTGGTCGCGCATGAGCGCGATGAGCGGGGAGACGAGCAGGGTGGGGCCGGCGCCGGCGCGCCGCTGCAGGAGCGTCGCGACGAAGTAGACCGCCGACTTGCCCCAGCCGGTGCGCTGCACCACGAGGGCGCGACGCCGCCCCTCGACGAGCGCCTGGATCGCCTCGAACTGGCCGTCGTGGAAGACGGCGTCGTCGCGGCCGACGAGCTCGCGCAGGGCTTCGAGGGCGGACGGACGCAGGTCGCTCATGCCCTCAAGCCTGCCCGATGCCGCTGACAGCCTTCCGCACGGGCGGCCGGATGCGATACGCTCTGGATTCCCTACCGAACAATCGGTCAGGAAATAGGTCTCCGGCGCGACGCGTCCCGGTCGCGCCGGCCGGCCTGTCCCCGCCCGCCCCCTGAACAACGGAGTTCGCATGACCGCTGTCACCGACCGCCCCCGGGCCGGAAGCACCACGGCCGAAGAACGCAAGGTCCTCGCCGGCACCCTCGTCGGCACCTCGATCGAGTGGTACGACTTCTTCATCTACGCGCAGGCCGCCGGCCTCGTGCTCGCGCCGCTCTTCCTCGCCCCCGTCGCCGAGTCGAACCCGGGCCTCGCCCAGGTGCTCTCGTTCGCGACGATCGGCATCTCGTTCCTGTTCCGCCCGCTCGGCGCCGTCGTCGCCGGTCGCCTCGGCGACAAGCTCGGCCGCAAGAAGATGCTCGTCTTCACGCTCGTCATGATGGGCCTGTCGACCGCGCTCATCGGCGTGCTGCCGACCTACGCCGCGATCGGCATCGCGGCGCCCGTCCTGCTCATCCTGCTGCGCATCCTGCAGGGCTTCTCGGCGGGCGGCGAGTGGGGCGGCGCCGCACTCATGGCCGTCGAGCACGCGCCGAACGGCAAGCGCGGGTTCTTCGGCGCCTTCCCGCAGATCGGCGTGCCGATCGGCATGATCCTCGCGACCTTCACGCTGTGGGTGCTCACGAGCTCGATGTCGCCCGAGGCGTTCATGGCGTGGGGATGGCGCATCCCGTTCCTGCTCTCGATCGTGCTGATCATCGTCGGCTACGTCATCCGCAAGGCCGTCGAGGAGAGCCCGGTGTTCGAGGAGCTGCTGCGCCGCCGCAAGGAGGCCTCGGCCCCGCTCGGCCAGCTGTTCCGCAAGAACACGAAGCAGGTCGTGCTCACGGCGGTCATCTTCATCGCGAACAACGCGGCCGGCTACCTGCTGATCGCGTACTTCGCGACCTACGCGGTCACGGCGCTCGGCATGGACCGCCCGACGGTGCTGCTCGCGACGACCCTCGCCTCGTTCGGCTGGCTGATCTTCACCCTCTGGGGCGGCCGGGTCTCCGACCGGCTGGGTCGCGTGCGCACGTTCCAGATCGGCTACGTCTTCCTCGCGCTCTGGGCCGTGCCGATGTGGTTCCTCATCGACACGGGCGAGATCCTCTGGTACTTCGTCGCGCTGTTCGTCATGACGTTCGGGCTGGGCCTCTCGTACGGGCCGCAGGCGGCGCTCTACGCCGAGATGTTCCCGGCGAACGTGCGGTACTCGGGCGTCTCGATCGGGTACGCGCTCGGCGCGATCCTCGGCGGCGCGTTCGCCCCGATGATCGCCGAGGCGCTCATGAACCAGTTCCACGCCTCGTGGACGATCGGCGTCTACATCGCGATCGCCGCCGTCATCTCGCTCGTGGGCGTCTCGCTCGTGAAGGAGACGAAGGACGTCGACCTGCTCGACTGAACCGTCGACGAGCACGGATGCCTCGGGGC